>CAZXTB010000020.1:8530-11553 GCA_964643535.1 uncultured Erysipelotrichaceae bacterium
TCTTTTGTTGATGATTTCTAGAACAATAACATCCCATTTGTTTCTGATGTCTAAGGTTAAGGTTAATTCATCTTTTAGCATGTTTAAGGCTTGTTCTTGAACCGTACCCAATTGAGTGGATCCAATCTTACCTGTTAAATCACTGAGTTGAGTCCAAGAGTTGCTTTTTAAGGAAACTACGGTAAATGTTTCACCCGCTGAAGTTTCTTGTTTATAAACATTTGAGAAATCGACAGACAAAGCTCTTTCTGCGGTTACAGACATACTGGAAATCGCTAAATCACCAGCATTGGCTTGAAGGGCTCCAATGATCCCATCAAAAGCAGTATCGGTCCATTTGAATTCAACGCCCATTTTAGCTGCAATAGCTTCTCCAAATTCAATATCGAATCCTATAAAGTCACCATTTGTATCAATCGATTCATAAGGTGGATAATCAGCAGAGACCAATACGGTTAGGACATCTTTTTTAGCTTGACTGCAAGCAGTCAATAGAGTGGTGAGCACAAGTGCTAATACGAGTAATTTTTTCATGTTTTTTCTCCTTGTTTATATCATATTGGACAGAAATTCAACTGCCCTTGATGATTTCGGTTTACTAAAGAACATCTGGGTTGGGGTAACTTCTAGAATTTCAGCGTTATCCATAAAGATGATGTAGTCAGCCACTTCTTGGGCAAATTTGATCTCATGGGTTACGATGATGTTGGTCATCCCGATATGATTGAGTTGTTTGATGACTTTTAATACTTCTTGAGTCATCTCTGGATCTAGTGCACTGGTGGGTTCATCAAAGAGCATTACTTTTGGTTTCATCGCTAAGGCTCTTGCGATCGCTACTCTTTGTTTCTCTCCACCAGATAGCTGATGAGGATAGTTGTTTAGTCGATATTGAAGTCCAACTTCGGTTAGATACTTCACTGCTTCTTTTTGAGCATCTGCATCATTCATTTTTTTTACCTTAACAAGCGCAAACATCACATTGTGAAGTGCCGTCATATGGGCGAAGAGATTGAAGTTTTGAAATACCATCCCTATCTTCTCTCTGACTAAACTAAGTTTTTTCTTGTCTACCACCAAATCGACCCCATCGACTACAACACTTCCTGTACTTGGGATTTCAAGTAGATTGATACATCTGAGTAAGGTGCTTTTCCCTGCTCCAGAAGAACCAATAATCGCGTAAGTTTTTTCAGGTTCAAATTCGATCGTAACTTCTTTTAGTACAGTGGTCTTATCAAATATCTTAGAGACATTGGTGAGGCTAATCATATTTAAGTGCCCTTTCCAGTTTCTTACCTACGAAACTCAAGATGATGTTTAATACAAGATAGATCATCATGGCGATCAACGAAGGTTCAAAATATCGATAGGTAACAGAAGCAATCATTTGTTCACGTCCCATAATGTCGGTCAATCCAATGACGGATACTACTGAGGTTTCTTTAACCAAAGTAATAAACTCATTCATAATCGCTGGAAGCACATTTCTTAGTGCTTGTGGAATGATAATACTGAAGGTAATATCGAAGTTCTTAACGCCTAAGGCATGAGCAGCTTCGATTTGTCCTTTATCGATGGATTCAATACCAGATCTCAGTATTTCAGAAAGATACGCACCGGAATTGATTGAAAAGACAATTAAGGCGGATGTCATGACGTCAGGAATCCATCCAGTGACTTGTGGTAAGCCCAAATGGAAGAAGGTTAATTGGATCAGTAGAGGCGTCCCTCTAAAGAATTCAACGATGCCTTTTACGATATATCTGACAGGCGATCCTTTTCGTCCTAATAAACTAAAGGCAAGTCCAAGGATGGATCCACCAATCGCCGCCAGTGCAGCAACTTCTAAAGTAACCAGGATACCACTTCCAAACAGTGGCAAATAAGGAATAATCTTATCAAAATTTAGTTTCATTGGCCCTCCTTGAATAAAAAAAACGTCATTTGTATTACACAAAGGACGTTTTATCGCGGTACCACCTTATTTCCAGATGTAAATCTGGCAACTCAAATCTTTAACGCAGAATTACGGATCTTCTTAATGTGAAGATCAGCTCCAAAGCACGTTCCTTAAGTCTTACATCTTGCCTTCCATCTAACGCAAGTCGCTGGTTGTAGAATCTCAAGTACTACTCTTTATCGTAGCTTATGGGACTTATTATAAATGAGTTTTTTGAAAATGCAACAAATATTTACATATTTTACAAATGTTTTACATTCTTACAATTTTTTCAGTATTTTACGCGAATCCGTATCGTCCTTTTTTAGTTGAGTAATTAACTCGTCTAAACCATTGAATTTCATTTCTGAGCGCAAGTAATGAATAAAGTAATAATCCAGCTGTTTTCCGTAGAGATTATTGGCATAATCAAACAGATGAGCTTCGATCGATACTGAATCATCGTCTTTAACGGTAGGATTATAACCGATTGAAATCATCGCAGGATGGCTCACCCCATCCACTGTCACTAAGCCCGCATACACGCCGATCTTAGGAATAACGTACTCTTGATCTACTTTCAAGTTCGCGGTTGGAAAACCAATCTGAGTTCCTATACGTTTCCCATGGACTATGATTCCAGTTAACTTATAGAACTTTCCCATAAGTTTGGTAACCAAACGCATATCCCCTGCTTTGACAGCTTCTATAATTCTCGTCGTCGATACTTTTTCATCCATATAATCAAATTCTTCTAAGATGCTTACAGGAATTAGTTTTTGAGTCTTCAGATAATCGACATCGCCTAATCCTTTATCACCAAAACGGAAATCAAATCCACAAACCAAATGAGTTACATTATTTTGAATCAGTAAATTTAAAAAATCATCAGGTTTTAATTGAGCCATCGGTAAATCAAATTGTATGGTGATCCAACAATCAAACCCTTTTTCTAATGCGTATCGTTTACGATCGTTGAGGGTGGTGATGTGTTGTATGTTGTGAAGCCCTTTTAAAACAACCCAAGGATCAGGATCAAAGGTTATCAAGGCACTCTTGAGATTTTTATGTTTCGCTAAAG
>CAZXTB010000021.1:0-11508 GCA_964643535.1 uncultured Erysipelotrichaceae bacterium
CGTTGGCTGATGCGCATCGTAGCCATAAACACAGATCGTCTTATACTGACTTACGATTTCCCAAAAGGGTCGATAAGGATAGACATAAGCTAAACCATCTTTATAAGGTTTATGGCCGTATCTTATCCCATTTAGATTGAGTTCTAAAGGAAGCTTTGTCTTTTCTGCACATAAGGCAATCTTATGGGCAGCTTTTTTACAAGCGTCTGACCAGTCTCTTCGTCCAATCATAAAGTAATCCGGGTGAGCCACATAAGAGACTACCCCGCTCTCCATGGCTTCACATAAAAGATCAGCGTATTTTGAGACATCTTCATCGTTGGCGTAAGAATCCAGGTCATCGTCTAAAAAGGTCACATTGTGTTGACCGACGATGAGATAATCGACACGTTTTAAGAGTTCTTTATAATAATTAAGATATTGAGGAAAATACTCGATCTCAAAACCAACTAAGATGTTTATTTGAGCCTTATATTTTTCTTTAAGAGAATGAATCGAATCGATGTATTCATCGATTTGATTCATGTCCATACGATCATTTATAAGATGGATTCCTTCATAGGGAACATGGTCAGAAAAACCAAGGATCTTAAAATGAGCATCGATGGCACTTCTAACATATTGTTCGTCGCTGCCTCTGGCGTGGCCGCAACGAAGGGTGTGGGTATGGTAATTGGCGTCCATAGGTTTATTATACCTAAAAACTCACTCTAAGTGCTTGATGAATAGCGCTTTTTCGCGATCACCTTGAAGATAAAGCTCATGATTTACAGGAACTTCTTTGGTTCCGATAAATGTAGCCCCACAGTACTCACAGGTCTTATAGGAGGCGATGTTGTCGGTATTACAAGTAATCAGGACTTCTGTCATCCCAAAAGCTTTGGCTTGTTTAAACAAAAGCAAACAGGCTTTGGTCGCATAATGATGACCTCGATAAGGTAAATAGACGGAATATCCGATATGGCCCGCTAAATCGATGGTCGTTCCTGAGCCTATTCTAAGATCGCATCTTCCTACGATCTTATCATGAGTTTCTATGTCGTAGATAAAAGAGGTGCCCCATCCATTCTTCGATGAGTCCACATGTTTACCTGCGAAATTTAGACGGATCTCACCGTCATCTAAGCGAATTTTTCGTTTAAACAACATATATTCATAGTATATCAAGTTTATTCAAACAAAAACAGGCATCGCCTGTCATTGTGAAATCAATACGCTATCTAAGACTCTTTTTACGTCTTCTTTCTTCATGATGCCTTCAAAGAGTTTGGTTTTATCCTTATAAAAGGTAGGTACCAAATAATAATCATAACTGTTCGCTAAAGCGCGTTCTTTTCTTTCATCGATGAGATCGATCTCTATGGTTTTATACTTAGGATCTTCATTTTGAAGCTCCGCAAGATATTTTAAAGCACGGATACAATAGGGGCAGCTTTCTAAGATAAACAAAGTGAGTTTTGGCATAGGGTTTTCCTTTAAGGATGCTTCTATTATATCTTAATTGAAAATAAGTTCTTCTAAACTGACCAAATTAAAAGATGAAGTAATTTTTGAAATAATTCAAATTCTATAATATTACCTAACCACCAGTGTGACTTTCTTACCTAAAGACAAGTATATCTTGTTGACTGTTTCTAAAGAGGGAGAATGATGACCACTTAAAAGTCGGCTCAAATTAGATTGTTTCATCTCAATAAGCTCAGCCAGTTGCGTTCGAGTTAAGTGATGATCAATCTGAAACTGAATGAGGTCTCGAATAAACGTATATTCGAGTTCATTCTCGTTTTCCATTTCACGATAATGAGGATCTTCTCTAAACTCATCTCTTAACTTTTCTAAATTTGTCATTTCTCAAACCTTTCTTTATAGTCGATAACTCTCTTTCTAGCTATCTTTAGTTCATTCAACTGTTGCTGGTATTTAAGAAGATTATATCATATATGATATAGAATACAAGGATAAAATTATAGATATAAATTCTTGTTGAAACGCTTTGCTTGTGTAAGTGAGTACTCTTTTCTATAATGACTCTAGGAGAAAACCATGAAACTTGAACTTTATGAATCGCATTCTTTTAATCCTTATGAAAATCTAGGGGCAGAAGCTTATTTACTCGAAACCTGTCCACCAGATACTTTACGTTTTTATCTCTGGCAGAATGCCCATACGGTCGTTATCGGTAAGAATCAACATGCCCCATCGGAAGTCTTTGTCCAGGCTCTACAAAACGATGAAGGCACCTTGGCGAGACGATCTTCTGGAGGAGGTGCCGTTTATCATGATCTAGGTAATCTAAACTTTACCTTTATCGCACCAACGAAGATCTTCGACATACAAAAACAAATGGAAATGATTGCCTTGGCTTTGCGTCACGCAGGCGTAAACGCTCAAGTGAATGGTCGTAATGACATCGAAATCGATGGGGCTAAAGTCTCAGGCAATGCGTTTGCGCATAGTTTGAATAAGCATCTTCACCATGGGACCCTATTGGTAAATGTCGATAAGATGAAGCTTGCGAAGTATCTCAATGTGAATCCTAAGAAACTTAAACGTAAGAATGTCACTTCAGTGGCTTCTCGTATCGTTAATCTAAGAGAACTCATCGACATTGATATCCAAAAGTTAAAAGACCTCTTATTTAGAGCGACTGAAGAATATACAGGAAGCTTAGGCATCAAGATGGACTTTCCTAGTGAAAAAGCGAAAGCTTATATGTCTCAGTATGCCTCTCAAGATTGGTTATTTCCTGAAGCAGCGAAAGAGAATCTTGTCTTTGAGGAAGCCTATGATTTTGGTTTATTGAAATGGTTCTTTGAGAGCCAAGACGGATTGATCATTAAGAACTCCTTATGGTCAGATGCGATGGATACCGCATGGATCGATGCGCTTCAAAATCACATCACAGGATGTGAGAATACAGAGAAAGCCATTGCGAATAGATTAAGATCTTTTAAAGATGATTTCCATAAAGAAGACTTAAAACAAATCATTGATTCTTTTGAAGCTTTAGCTTCAATTAAATCCTAAAATGAAAAAAAGGCACCGCAGATGCCTTTTTTTCATTGCCTAAAACCTACAGGGGAACTGTATTTCAGGATTTGAGATAAACAACATTAGAGCTAGGGCCATAGACTTTGACTTTATTGACCGTGGTATACGCTCTAACTTTATAATAGGTACTGGTCTTTAAGCCCACCTTACTTACGTAAGAGGTCGTATTGACCGCAGAGATGACTTTATAGATGCCTGAATAGGAGGAGGCAGAACTGACTTCATAGCTTGTTGCGCCTGCTACTTTAGCCCAACTTAAGGTATTAGTGCCTTTTAAGGTCTTACCTGTAAGAACAACAGCTGAGAAAGAAGGCGTGACACTAAGCAAGGCATAATCAGAGTAGGTTTTGGTAGAACCACTGGTGATATAAGATCTTATTTTTAGATAAATAGGAGTCCCAACGCTTAGAGCTTTGATGGTGGTGGTGGTTTTAGATCCAAGATAGACCACTTTATAGCTTCCTTCACTCATCAAAGACATACTGACTTCATAACCTGAGACTTTACCGATTGATCTAAAAGTCACTGTAGCGGTATTGTTGGTGGCTTGGCCACTGATTTGAGGCACATCTGGTGTTGTAACCGCAAAAGCATGAGCACCATTAAGCATCAAGAAACTAAGTGATAAGGTTATGACCATTAAGATTTTAGCGAATGCGTTTCTCATGGATCTCCCTTGAAGAGCTGTCTATTCAAACTTTACTCTTCACAGAAATTGTATACCCCACTGAAGGACTTGTAAAGGAAGTAAGCGCTTTTTTACACATTTTTTAACCTTTATATTATTACTTTATACATATATATTATATTATATAAGACTAGGTCTTCTTTTATCACAAGTCATCCTTATCTAAGTTAAGCTCTTTTCTCTTTTATAAGAAACTGGGTTTAGGGATATGATAAAATAGAAGTATTGAAGGTTATCCTAGATGAAAAAAAGAAAAAATCGCAATATCCTTGTTGTTGTATATCTACTTTTGGTTGGACTCTCCCTGTTTTTTGTTTTAACCCATGGGATCAATAGTATCCTTTTTAAAGAGATCCTAAAAGGAACAGCGGATCCTTTTGGATTGATGGTGTTCTTTCTGATGGGTTTATATCCCCTATCCTTTTTGGTCTCTAACTTTATCTTAGAAAGAGAAATGACCAAGTCGGATTGGATCTTGACTGTTTTAAGTTTTGGGATCGGTGCTTTCGCTTTGGTGCCTTCATACTTTAAACCTTTTGTAAGAAAAGATAGACCTCATAGTATCCTTCCTACCTTGTTGGCTTGGGTAGGCTTAGGTGCTACCTTGATGCTTCTTGTCTATGGAATGATGGTAGGAGACTCTGTGCTCTATGGGGCTCAGTTTACAAGTGATCCTTTGGTGTTTATCATGACCTTAGACTTTATAACGATGAGCATCTTAAGCATCTTGATTGCGAAAGAACACTCCGTTGGATGGAAGTTTGCTTTCTTCCCACTGGTAGGATGGTGGGCCATTTTATTAGATTGATCGTAAAAAGGATGAACAATGTGTTCATCCTTTTTTATCAGTTAATAGGAAGTAATTCGTTGAGTCTTAAGAGATTTTCTGTGTTGACGTAAACGATGATCGTCAACATCAAGTGGGTCTTCTCATTGATGCTTAAGCCACTAAACAGGATTCTGGCTTCCAATGATTTGGCGATGTAGTCATAATTAGGATCTGCCTTACGGGCATCCATGGCTGTTTTGATCATAACCAGGATGTCTTTTTCTTTTGTATTGGAGATCTTAGAGATGGCCGTTGAGAGTTGAGCACTCACCAAGGTTAATAGTTCATTGGTGGAGTATTGGGCGATGATGCTTTGGATCGATGAATAGGCTCCATAAATCTTGGTTGTCCCATAGAGCTTATAGGCTCTTACTTTATAGTTGTATTTTGTATTACGGGTTAAGCCAGTATGGGTAAAGGTGGTAGACACCGTTGTTTTTAGTAAGTAATAAGTAGTACTGGTTCCTTTAGAATAAGCAAGCTCATAACCACTTACCCCAGCGATGCTGGTCCAACTTAAAGTGTTGGTGGTACTGGAAGGATTGTTTACAGTCAAGGTTGAGGTTGAAGGAATCGTCTTGGCTGAAATATAAGTTGATGTTGGCCCATAGACTTTGATTGAATTAACGGTTCTATAAGCTCTGATCTTATAGTAATAGGTTCTATTAAAGGTTAAGCCTGTGTTGGTATAAAGGGCTGAACCTTCAACGCTTGTAACCAAAGCATAGACACCTGTGGTGGACGTTGAACGAGAGATCTCATAGCCTGTAGCGCCACTTACAGCGCTCCAACTTAAATTGATGAAAGTAATCCCAGGCATCGCTACTTTGAAGTTGGTGACCAAGACTGGAATGGGTTTACCTGAGACGACGGCAGAGGCTAAGCTTTCTACTTTGGTAGAATCTACCATTCGATAGGCAACGACTTTATAAGAGTAAGTAACGCCTGAGATAAGCTCAACATCTAAGTAGCTTAATCCTGTTAGATTTTCTAAAAGTTCATAGCTTAAGCTACCGCTATCATAGCGATACAGATCATAAGCACTGGCTCCTGCGATCGATGGCCAGCTTATTCTTAAGCTTTGATAATCATTAGAAACCACGGTTAATGTTGGGGTAGAAGGAATAGGAGTCCCATAGACAGCTGTTGTACTTAAGGAATAGATCTTCGTAAGCCCTACGGTACGATAAGTTCTCAGTTTGACATAGAGTGGCACATTGGTAGATTGATTGGTTAATGAGACAGAGGTCTTGGTGGTCAAAGGTAAGATCGTATAGGTTCCATTTTCACTTAAGGAGGTGGAAACTTCATAACCATACGCTCCGCTGACTGCACTCCATGAGATCAACAAGGAATTATAGCCTGTTGATTTAACTGACACATTAAGAGGAGCCGATGGGATCGGTTGACCACTGACCACATTAGAGTAAGCCCCATAGATTCGGGTTGTCCCGACTGTACGATAGGCTCTGATCTTATAGTTGTATTTGGTGTTGGTGGCTAAATAGGTGTTGTTATAAACAAGGGCTGTTTGGGTCGCCATTAAGGTATAGGTGGTACTATTCCCAATGGAGCGATACACTTGATAACCGGATGCGCCACTGACAGCTGCCCAGGTGACTCTTAAAGAGGCATATCCAGTAGATACAACCGCTAAGGAACTGATGTTGGCTAAGGCAGTTTTAGCCGTCCCATAAGCACTTAAAGTTCCAGGGACCGCAATTGAGTCGATGACGAAATAAGGTTGAACCTTATAGTAGTAGCTGGTGTTATAAGAAAGTCCTGTATTAGAGTAAGAAAGCTCTGTGGTATTTTGGATTTGAACATAGCTTCCAGTCGCACTTGTCGATCTAAAGACAAGGTAACCATCGGCTAGATCCGTAGCTGTCCAAGAGACATTAAGTGTGGTGTAGTTTGTGGAAACAACCGTTACGCTTGTAGGTAAGGATCCACTTGCGGATACCGGTAAACTGATGGTCGATAAAACCAAAACAGCTACGTAAAAATAGATGATTAAAAGTTTTCGAGTAAATTTCTTCATTGTGCGCCCCTGTTCCCAAAATTGGGAAGTGTATTGATAGTCTCATCATACTATTCTATGATTAGAATGTCCAACATTGAAAATAAGAAATAAACATTTATTTATAATCTTTATCCTTAAACTAGGTTCATTAAGTGCTGAGCTTGATCGAAAGTCAACTCATCGATCTTATTGGTCATGAATTTATTATGGTAGGTCTTGGTGATAAAACAGTAACCTTCTAATCGATCATTGAGAATAGAAGCTTTATCTTTTACCCAGACTTTATTTTTATACAAATATGGTGTTTCTTCGTTGATCTTAGCGACGAGTTTTAAATCGACGATATAGAAGTAGCGATCACTCATGTTTTTGTCTCTAAGAAGACTTTCTTTTTAACTTGGGTCTGATAAAGAACTGCGGCTAAAAGAAGTACTCCTACGATGGACCCATAAAATAAAACCTTTTGAACATCATTGCTTTTAATTATCATTTTAGTGTTCCCCTGTTAATCTAAGAATAAACCTAATTTTAGCCATATGCTACACACGATGAGTGTGATTTGAGTGTTTTTGAGGGATATTTATAGAAAATTAGGAAGTTATTCGGTTTTATTAGAGACATAAGTAAGTCGGATTAAAAAAAAAGTAAGACTAAAGTAATATACCATGAAGGATGATCACCAAGACATTCGATAAGACTCTTAAGGCATCTAGATTGTTGTCTCTTAATTCATGAGGTCTACTTAAATCGACTTAATAGATTATGTTTAAATGAAGAGCACAAGTGTTAGACAGGACTCATTGTGTTGAACAGATAAAGAAACCAGCGATTTCTCGCTGGCCATGACTTAATTCAGTTTACGTTTAAGGGTAAGCAGTAGACCCACTAGACTCATCAAGATGATGAAGGCTTCTGTTGTATGGGATTCTCCTGTATTCGGTAGTTTCGCAGAAGCAGAAACCAAACCAAAGATTGAGAATTGATCGGTCTCAAAGCTAAGCACAAACGATTCAGAATCATAGGTATATTCTAGTGTTGAAGTCGTCGTTATGCCTTCTTCCGTATGAATACGAATCAATTTAAATTCTTTACCTCTTAAGTTTTCAGGAACGATGAAGCTGATCTTAACCATAGAGGAAGTTTCAGATACACTGAAATGACCTTCATCGATGTTCTTAAAGAGCTGGATGTCCATAAACAAGGTCGTATAGACCCCATTGTCCAATAAGTCTTTTTCGAATTTGTTGATTTCTTCTAAGACTGGAGCACTTAATTCTTCGAGGGTCATGATGTAGATCTGTAGTTGGATGGATATTCCTTGAATCGGATTCAGTTCTTCTTTTGTAAAGTCGACCGCATCTCGTAATCCTTCGACCTTGATATCGAGCGAATCCCCTGTTCCTTCAACGGAAGTATGGATTTCTTCATAGGTTGCGGTAACCGTTAGATCTTCAGTGATCTCATCAAAGCTCTTATCCCAACCTTTAAACTGATAGCCTACTCGAGTAGGATTGTCTGGAGCTGTTGCGGCTGAGCCACTATCGACCTCTTGACTAGAAAGTTCAGTTAAATCGTAATCAACGAAAGTAACGGTATATTGAACGATGGCCCATCTCGCAACAAGCGTCGTATCTTCGGTAATCTCAAAGGTATCAGAAACATCATAAGAGGTCCCATCATAACTCCAACCGACAAAGGTATAGCCTGTTTTCTCAAGGTCACCACTGTTTCCCAATAAGGTCACAGAAGTCCCTGACCAATACATTGCGCTATCACTAGGCACAGATCCCGCTGTATTTCCATTGCCTGAATAAGTCACTTTAAAGCCACTTAGAGCCATGGTTTTAGTAGAACTGATGTCTGAGGTGCCATTGTTGATGGTGAAACTGATGGTTCGATCACTGATCTCACCAGTGGTAGAGAATTTAACACTACGAAGGGCTGTTTGATAATCTGAGCCCAGTTTAAGACTCGTTGAGCTTAATTCTAGAGTACCCGCACTATAACTTCCTGTGATCCCATTGGCATCGACATAGCTTAAGCTATCGCCTGTTTTATAGTCATCGATCTTAATAACAACCTTTTTTAAAGAAGTAGCTAAGACTTGAATGGAAGCATCGACGATGACGCCAACCCCTGAGGCAGTATAAGCTGTAGATCCTGTTGAACATAGGATCACATCGTTGAAGACAGGTAAGCCTTCACTATCGCCACTACCTAAGCGCCAAGGAAAGATGGTCGCAGGATTGGTTTGATGATCATTGACCCATTCATTCAGCGATTCAAGCATGGTATTGATATCACTATAAGTCCCTACATTGGTTAGATACATCGTTCCTGCGTTATTTCCGATTGGGTCTAATCCACCTTCAGGATAGAAACCATTGGTAATCGTTAAATAATACCAATTCTTTCCTACAAGATTGCCTTTTGTGGCTACGCCTGATACGAGTCCTTTATTGTAGACATTGGATAAGACGATTTGACCACTTTCGCTACTACCAGCAGCAGTCCCTAGAATACCTACAGCGAAGTTACCATTGTCTTCACCTGTCATCGTGATCGATCCAAAATTATAGGCATTGGTAATCGAAGTATGTCCATTTACACTATAGGCATAACCTGCGATTCCCCCAACAGAAGAAGCAGAACCTGTGATGTCGGCTGTATTATAGACATTACTGAGTTTAATGGTGGATTGGATTTGACCAGAGATTCCACCTACGCCCCAGTTCCCACTGACTTTACCACTGACAGATACATTGTCTGTCCAACCACCTGCATAAAACAAACCTGATATACCACCTACTTGATTGTTTCCTTTGACATCGACATTGGCTAAATGTAGGTTGGTAATCGATCCACCTCCAAAAACATGGGAGAATAGCCCTACATAATCTTGAGCAGGCGCATCGATTTTTAAATTACTGATCGTATGACCTTTCCCATTGAAGTTACCGGTAAAACCACGATAATTAGAACTGGTTCCAATAGGAACCCAGTTCCCTGAACCTAAAGCATTTGTCGCTACAAAGGCATCTGTTTTGGAGCCATCATTATTGGCGTCAGCGAAGTCTAGATCATTCATAAGAATGAAATAATCATTTCGATAATCATGATTATCGACGTCATTGATCAAAGCTAATTCAGCGAACTGTTTAAGATAATAGATTCTCCAAGGATCAGCTTGTGTTCCTGATCCATAGGAAGTCAAGGTCGCTAATGAATAGTTGGGTTCAACCGCATAAGCAACAACTTTCTTACTTCTTAAATCGACTTGACTAAAAACAACCAACAACATGATCATAGCTAATCCCATTCTTTTAATTTTCTTCATTTTAACTCCTTTTATATACTGTATTTAAATCAATTTTATATACAATAGGTTATTTTGTCAATAAAATCTAAAGTCTAGGTTTAATTAATCAATAAGTTTAAACAAACGCCTTCTTTTCTCACAAACTATCGTTTAATCATATAAAAAGCAGTTTCTTATGAAACTGCTTTTCTAATAACCAAAGATGACTTTCAATCGATCCAGATGACTTAGATTAAGTGTCAGGGTTCCTTGAACGGTAAGATCTACCTTATCAGAGGCACTTAGTTGATTGAACATTTTACGTGCGACTCTTGCGTCAGAATCAAAGTCATAGCTAGGGTCTTTAAGGGTGTTATCGATGGCTGTTTTTACTTTTAAGACGAGGTTCTTGGTTTCTTGAGAAGAGACCTTGGTTAGTAGTGTCGATAAAGACTTACTGGTGATGCTTAAGAGTTCTTCTTTAGAGTAATCTGGAATACAAGAAACATAAGAAGAATAAGGTCCATAGATCTTGGTAGATCCATAGAGTTTATAGGCTCTTACTCGATAGATATATTTGGTTCCTATTTTAAGAGAGCTATGAATAAAGGAAGTCGAGGTGATCGTTTTATAGTATCGACTATAGGTCGATCCTACTGAGAAGTAGATCTCATAACCAGAGGCACCAGAAACAGGGATCCAACTGAGTTTAGTCGACGTAGAACTGGCAGGATTAACGCTTAGATTAACCATGGTGGGTAAGGTCTTTCCTGATAGATAAGAAGAAAGAGATCCATAAATCAAACCATTCTCATTTTGAGTAGTGGCTTTGACTTTAAAATAGTATGTCTTATTAAAGCTTAAGCCACTAGAAACAACTGTATTACTCAGAGAAGTTGCGATCTTCGTATAGGTACCAGAATAAGATGTGGCTCTATAGATCTCATAGCCTGTAGCTCCAAAGACTGATGTCCAACTTAAGCTGATCGATGAGACAGATGTAGAGCTTACTTTAAGACCACTGACCATTTCAGGAACAGGTTTAGTATGAACCAAAGAGGATTCAGCCCCTAAGATCTTTTCACCACTCATCAAGATATAAGGGATGACCTTTATATAGACCTCACTGCCTGTTTTATAGCCACTAAGTGAGGTGCTGGTATTCAATATATCTCCTTTGAAGTCATAGCTCTTGGTGAGCGTATTATAGCTCAATAGACGATATCCTGTCGCTCCCGCAACAGCACTCCAAGAGAGCTTTACCGATGTCGCATTGAGTGAACTGATCGATACACTAGGAGCACTAGGTAAGGCTTTACCACTGACGATGATGGAGCTTAAACCATAGACTGGTTTATAACTGACTGTACGATAAGCTCTTACTTTAAAATACAAGGTCTCATTGGTTTTAAGCTTGGTTAAATTTAAATAAGTAGAGCTTGTATTAGGCAAAACAGTATACGTCCCATTCAGTTGGTTAGACATAGAGACTTGATAACCAGAAGCTCCTAAGACACTGTTCCAAGAGACCTTGATTGAGGTATATCCCGAAGAGACCACCGAGACATTAGATACCACAGAAGGTAAAGGAATCGCAGAAGCGATATTACTATAGGTAC
>CAZXTB010000022.1:0-7295 GCA_964643535.1 uncultured Erysipelotrichaceae bacterium
AAAAACCATGATCGACATGATCAGCACCATCTACAAGGAGACAAGACAATGATTGCCTTAAAGAATATTAAAAAATCCTTTGACAATAAACTGGTCCTTGAAAACATCAATTGGGACATCCCTAAAGGCTCCATCTATGGCCTAGTAGGACCCAATGGTGCCGGTAAAAGTACCCTTTTACGTTTAATGAGTGGGGTATTAAGCCCAGATGCAGGTCAAATTACTTTAGAAGGCGCGATCATTTATGACAATCCTTCCGCTAAGAAGAAAATCATGTTTGTGCCTGATGATCCTTTCTTTTTATCTCAGTCTTCCTTAAAAGAAATGAAGAAGTTCTATCAGATCTTCTATTCGACTTTCAACGAATCCATGTATCAAAAACTCTTGAATCATTTTAAACTCAACGAGAATGATAAGATCACAGACTTCTCTAAAGGGATGAAACGTCAAGCCAGTGTTATCTTGGCTTTATCCTGTGACCCTGAAGTTCTACTCCTAGATGAAGCTTTTGATGGTTTAGATCCTGTCATGAGACTCATGTTTAAACGTTTGATTACCGATGAGTTGATGAATCGTCAAATCACTGTGGTCATCTCCTCACATAACTTAAGAGAACTAGAAGACATCTGTGACAGTATCGCTCTACTCGATCACAATACGATCTCTATCCAAGACGAAGTAGAAAACATTCGTAGTAACTATCATAAACTTCAGATCGGCTATTCTAAGGAACAAGCAGGAGACATCTTCAATGAACTCAAGCCGCTTCATCTAGAACAGCGTGGTCATGTCTATCTGATGGTCGCCAAAGGCGACATCAGCGCAATCAGAACCTTGATTGAAAGCACTCAACCGATCTTATTGGAAGAAATCCCAATAACGATGGAAGAAGTCTTTGTCTATGAAATGGAGGCTAAAGGTTATGGTCAACTTGTTTAAACTCAGACTTCAAACTGAATACCTAAGATTCCTATTAAAACGCAATGCCCGTTATATGTTTATCATGAGCATCGCTATGCTTACCCTGTATCCTGTTTTAGGACTCACCGTTAAGATCTTATCCAGATCAGATAGTTATGATGGGATACGAGAAGTAGGTCTCTTCTTCAACATAAGTCTCTTGATGTTTACGGCTTTCATGATTCCTTTACAGATCATGAACTATATGAATTCTAAGAAGAACCTAGATGTTTATCACGCTTTACCAATCAAACGTTCAGATTTATTTATTACCTCGCTTATCGCAGCCATTGCGATCGTGGTGGTTCCGTTTACAGTCGGTTGGTTTATTGATGATGACAGAATCCTTTAATTTCCTGGTCATCTTCGAAAGATACTTTGCCTTGATTTCTATCGCAACAGCGATCTTAAGTATTGTCTTGTTTACGATGATGAATACAGGGACTTCATTAGATGCTTTCTTGTATTCCTTGACTTTAAACTTTATTCCGATCTTAGCTTATGGAGCTTATATCCTATTCGTTCAAACCATCCTCTTAGGTTTCTCGATTGGTGATCTCACCAAATGGGTAGGAATCATCTTCCCTATCTTTGCCTTATTTGAGAGTGGTTTTGAGATCAGTGGTCGTATGTGGGCCAGTGGTTATGTGAATGGGCTTTATTGGTTGGTGCTCTCTGGTGTCATTATCGCCATCAGTAATCAGTTCTATCTCAAACGTAGATCTGAAAAAGCTGAGAAACCTTTCACCAATAAGACCTTCTTCCCTTCCGTTAGTGGACTCCTTATCATCTTGTTTATCATCTTCTTATATTGTGTCATCTACAGTTTGAATTCTTCATTCTACTATACGTCGTATTATTCACCAGTCAATTTCATCTTCCCAATCTTCTTTAGTTTGGTGCTTTATCTGGTGATGGATGCGATCGCAGAAAGAGGCTTCAAGCATCTCGCTAGAGCTTTCCTTAATTATCTTGTGATTGCGGCAGTTGCCTTTACCTTATTGATTGGTGGCTTGGTCACCAAAGGCTTTGGATATGCCTCTAAGATTCCTAGTCTCAGTAACGTAGAGTCCATCGACTTTAGCTATAGTGATTATTCTAATCTTGTATTGCCTTCCCCAAACAACTATGGCTCAGAATACATGCTTGCTGGTCCAACGCTTCATTTAACCTCAGCCAGTGATATCGCGGCCGTTCATGAACTCCATCAGATCATTATTTCAGAGTTCAAATGGATCGACTATAACTTTGGTTTCGCAGGTCGTTCAAACACGATCACCAGTATAGAGGCACAAAAAGGCTACACCAAGTCTTATGAGACTTTGCCTTTCTATCTCAGTAATGATGCCTATAGTCCAGTCGAAGTTAAAATCGTTTATCATCTAAAATCAGGTGGAGACTTTGAGAGAAGCTATTCGATCCCTGTCCAATGGACAAAGGTCTTGCTTACCCTCAATAACTCGCCTGAAATCATTAAACTAAGTACACCGAATTTAGGCAGATTGGATCAATATCCTAACGTAGCCGCAGCCGATTGGATCACCCCATTTGGAAAATCCAATATTGCCCCATTAAAATTGAAATTATCTGATTTAAAAACAGCTTACCTCTTAGACATCGCAGCCCTAAGTGATGCGCAATCGATCTCAACGGATTATACAGCGATGGGCTATCTCAACTTAACCACATGTAAAGTTGGAATCAGTAACTGTATCACTTCAAGCGTAGATGTCGATACACGATTCACCCATGTGATTGCGGTATTGACTGCGACCGGCGTAAATTTAAATCCTGCCCCAGAAATAGCGCTCCCAAAAGCAGCCCTCTTGATCCCTGGGGAAAGTCCTTCCGCCTTGATCGTAGATTATCCTTTGTTTAAAGTAGCGATGCCTCAGTCCTCGCAAAGATATACCTATGACCTTCTTACTTACTATAATGAAAGTCAACCGTTGACCTTCACCTATGTGAATCTCACCGATGATCAGTTGGTTCAAATCATGCCTTATGTAACTCAAAAAGGCATCTCTGATTCACCATTACTCGCCTTGGTTCTAGAGAATGGAGCAGGTAATCTATTGATTCAAGCTCAGTATGAGGATGAAGTCATGGCGATCATCACAGCCAACGCTCGAATGAATGCCACAGACCTCTACAGTATATTTGCTTCTTCTATCACAAAATAGTGAAAGATGCCTTCGGGCATCTTTTTTTTATGGATAGGGTATGGCTTCTTTAGACAATGAGGCTTCCCATAGAAAGAAGGAAGCATAGGTTTGATAAGGTGAGTATCTTTGATAGAGCTCCTCAAAGAAAGCTTTCTCTACTTTCTCGCAATGATAGAGCCTCATAATACCTCGTCTAATCGCAAGATCATCATAACTCATCACATCCATTCGTTTTAAACTAAAGATCAAAACCATCTGTACGGTCCATAATCCAACGCCTTTGATGGCGATCAGTTGAGAAATGATTTCCTGGGTACTTAAGCTATTGAGGATGTCCCACTGTACAGACCCATCGATCTTGGTTTGAGCGATGTTTTTGATGTAGGAGACTTTAGAACCAGATAAGCCTAAAGCACGCATCTCCTCAACGGAAGCATTTAAGATCTCATTAGGATCTCCTTCAGGAAAACGATCAAATACTTTCTTCCCAATCGATTGGGCAGCTTTCCCTGAAACTTGTTGAGCGATGATGCAGTCGATGGTGGATAGGTAAGGATCTTCTAGAGTACCTCGACTTATAGGACCCTTCTTCGCAATAAACGCTCCTAAGATAGGGTCTTTTAAACTAAGATGTTCAATGGCCTCTTGAGTGACCTGAATAAGATCTTCACTCATTTGATAAGACCATTTTTAAGCTTCTTAAGTTGAAGGATCTCTAAGACTTCTTCATCTTCTCCAACCAATAGCATCCCTTGAGATAAGACCCCTCTTAGTTTAACGGCCTTTAGATTAGCGACGATGACCACTTGTTTCCCAATAAGATCTTTCGCTTCAAAATGAGGACGTAATCCACTCACGATTTGACGTACTTCAGATCCGATCTGAACTTGAGACACCAAGAGTTTATCAGAGTCTGGATGATTCTCACAGCTCAGGACTGTCCCTATTCTTAGATCCAATTTAGAGAAATCATCGATGGTGATCTCAGGTTTAAGTTCTAGTTTTTTAGGCGCAGGTGAAAGCTGTTCAAGTAAGACTTTTGAATCTAAGCGTTGAAAGAGGATGGTAGGAGCTTCTGTAACCTTGGTCCCGTTGGTGATCCCATTAAAGGAAGTCAATGAATCAAGATCTCTAGCTTGAGTATTGAGTTGATCTAAGATAGATTCTGAGCTTAATGTGATAAACGGTGTTAATAAAACCGCACTAAAACGAATGGCTTCACACAGATTATAAATAACGGTCTTTAAACGAGGAAGATCCGCAGGATCCTTCGCCAGATTCCAAGGTAAGGTTTCATCGATGTATTTATTGGATCTTCTTAGAAGTTCAAAGACATCATCGATCGCATCTTGGACTCTTAAATGAGCCATATGCTCTTTTACTTTTAATGGGGTTTCTAAGGCTAAGGCCATCAGTTCATCATCAAAAGGACCAGAAACCTTAGGATTTTCTAAGATGCCCCCAAAGTACTTATTGGCCATGGTTAAGGTTCTATTCACAAGATTCCCTAAGATATTGGCTAAATCAGAATTGATTCGATCAATCATGATTTCGTATGTCAAGGTCCCATCTTGAGCGAAAGGCATCTCATGTAGCATGAGGTATCTTACCGCATCGACCCCAAACAATTGTACGAGATCATCCGCATAGATGACATTTCCTTTAGATTTACTCATCTTCCCATCCCCCATCAATAACCAAGGATGACCAAAGACTTGTTTAGGTAAAGGCACATCAAGTGCCATCAACATAATCGGCCAATAGATTGTATGAAAACGTAAGATATCTTTCCCAATCAAATGAAGATCAGCAGGCCAGAAATCTTTATATCGTTGAGAAGAATTCCCATCGACGTCATAACCGATCCCTGTAATATAGTTACTTAAGGCATCGATCCAGACATAGACCACATGACGAGTATCAAAAGAAACAGGAATACCCCATTTAAACGAAGTCCTTGAGACCGCTAGATCTTGTAGACCTGGTTTTAAGAAGTTATTGATCATCTCATTCTTACGGGATTCCGGTTGAATGAATTCAGGATGATCTTCGATGTGTTTGATTAAACGATCAGTATATTTACTAAGCTTAAAGAAATAAGATTCTTCTTTGGCTTTCTCAACAGGGCCTCCACAATCAGGACACTTAGTGTCCTTTAATTGAGTTTCCGTATAAAAAGACTCACAGGCTTTACAATACCAACCTTCATACTCACCTTTAGTGATATCCCCTTGATCATAGAGTTTCTTAAAGATCTTTTGAATCTGAAGTTCATGATCCTTATCCGTGGTCCTCATAAACTTATCATAAGAGGTATTCATCAAATCAAAGAGTGATCTAATGGTTCCTGCGACTTCATCCACATAGACCTGAGGGGCCTTTCCAGCTGCTTTAGCCTTGTCTTCGATCTTCTGGCCATGTTCATCCGTCCCTGTCATAAAGAACACATTAAAGCCTTCCATGCGTTTACGGCGTGCGATCGCATCCGCTAAAACAATCTCATAGATGTTTCCAATGTGGGGCTTACCTGATGTGTAGGCAATGGCCGTCGTCATGTAATAATTCTTGTCTGTTTTCATTGTTTCCTCCTAAAGAAAAAGCGCCCGCTAAGGACGCTTTCGCGTGGTTCCACCTTAGTTCACCTTAAACAAGGTGCACTCGATCCCATATCGCCGGGTCGCGTTGATGGTGACTAAGCCCATACCTGACACTTATCTGATCAGCTTTCACCAAAGCGCTGACTCTCTAAACAGAATAATGACATTCATGCTCTCATCAAGATAGGATTATTATAGGAGTTTATGGATGATTTGTAAAGACGAGACAATACCTTTAATCCAGCTTGATCAATTCTCCATATGCCCCATCAACAACTTACCTGAACAAGCACCTAAACTAAGAAGCAATAAACCGATTACTAATATTCCACTTATCTTTCTCATCGTTTTTCCTTTTGATTCTTCATTCAACCACTCTTGTCATTCTTCCAACTAAGTCTCCAAGCGTTACTTCATAAGCAATCACTGATGTAACTTCACTCGTGAATTCAGGAAAAGCATTAATAGTTAAAGTCGTTAGAACTCCAGAGGCTAATTTCACTTCAAAATTGGTACTAAAACGCTTACTTATATCTCCAAGATCAACCCCACCAACATTCTCAAACTTCTTCCCATCTAAGGTGAAGGATGCTTTAACCAAACCAAAATCCTCACTATAGTAATTATCGTCATCCCATACTTCCACAAAGTCTGTTCCTGTTAGAGTTATATTAAATGTCTTTGTGGGAACTAAGACATTGTCAATCATAGTGCCAAGTTCTACTTTATATGTACCATCCCAAACAGTGGTCTTTCTAGTTGATCCTGAGTCGAATTGATAATCCCAATAGCCTTCCCAATATATATAAAACGCTTTATATATCAATTTATCTTCGATGGTCACATTACCAAGTACTGCCTTTTGACTCAATCTAATCACAATGGAATTTGAATCAAAATATTCTTCAATTTCGGTAATCTCAAGATCTCCAAAGGTATAACCGTAGATTAAGGTACTGAACTCCACAAACCCTTGCTTATTTATTTCTTTTAAGATGGTTTCTGAGCTGGGTGAAACATAAGGTTGAGCTGAACTGAACGCAAAATCATAAGCCTTCTTAACCCAAGCATTCCCGTATTTACGATAGGATAAAATCACTGTCCCTTTAATATTGGCATTCTCATCTTTGAATTCGACTTTGACCCATACATTAACGTGAGTTTCATCCGTAGAGGTGGTAATGATGGAGTTAGAAACCATTTCCTTATAACCTTCTGTCTCACTTAATCCTAAACGAACATCTTCAAAAATTGTTTCTTCTGAAACAGTCTTAGGAGTGCTTTTACAAGCACTTAGGTTTATGAAGATCAATGCTAATACAAGAAGTCCTAATATTTTTTTCATATGTTTTACCCTTTCATCGGGATACTACTTCTAGAAACATTCTGAGTGCACTCCATTATCTATCCCTCAACTCCAATTCATTCCCATTGAAATCAGCGGTATAGTAATTAGCATCTGTACCGTTTACCCCATATCCAAAAATGATGTATAGTTTTAAAAAGTAAGCTTCTAAAGGTATCGCAATACCTCTTGTGGTGATGATGTAATCATCTCTAAACCAGTGTTCCG
>CAZXTB010000022.1:7305-11390 GCA_964643535.1 uncultured Erysipelotrichaceae bacterium
TATGATACTCTTTACCTTTGTATGTAAAGTCTGCCATGACGGTATTGGTCCAAGTAGGTGTCTTGAAAAAAACCTGAGTCATTCCTGTCTCTCCAGTAATGGAGACATCGATATATTCCCCTACTATACCCGACTCAGTAATTATCCCATAAGCCAAAGGCCAAGTTCCTGTCCAATCCGTTTTTTCGGTATACACCTCATTGATAAGCTTATAGGTATAAACCCCTTCTAAGGTATATTTAGCTTCGATGGTCCAAGTTGTTTTGTGTGTCCAACTTAAGACTCCACCAGACATTTCATAGACATAAGTATATCTAGAGGTGTTAGGATCTGCAGTCTTACTCACAAAGACAATATCTCCAGGAAACTCCCACTCTTCATGACTATTATTAAGTCCATTAGGCATCGCATTTTCCCATACCATCTCATCATCTGGAAGCTTATCTGTCAAAATCGATACGATATTCGTATCGAAATGAGCGAATCTCCATTTAGAATTTTCTTTAAGATAGGTCATTGAAATATCCATATCTACAGTATCCTCTTCAGAAAAATACTTTAAAGAGATGAATACAGTGATTTGTGATTCATATTCTTTCTTAGAATCGATCGTAAATGAAATGACTTCATCTAGAGATGAAAGGATAAGAGGTATCGCAAGACAATCCTTATTGATTCTCTCGTCTGTGACCTTATCTTCTTTTACTTCTTCTATGATTTCAGCGGGTTTACAACCCACCAATAAGACAAATAATGATCCACACAAGATGAATTTGAAGATGTTTTTCATATTACTCCACAGGAGTCAATTGACCCATTTTCCCATTAAGATCGATATGATAACCTAAAGCTAACTGAGCGAAGTTTCCTGTCCAATCGATAAGAATCGTTAAAGCTTTCCCATGAGCTTGATCATAATAGAAAGTCACTTCACGACCAGTTACTGACTCACTATAAAGTCCTAGACCACCATCAACTTCATATTGGATTCCACCTAATTTAAATGAGGCATGAATTGTATTGGTTGTTACACTAGAAAAATCATCATTTATTTCGTAGACACTCATACCTTCAAGAATAATAGGAAAAGTTTTTACCCCATAAACTGGTTCACTAAACGTTGCGTTAAACGTACCACTCCAGGTACAGGTTTCATTGAAATTTTCACTAGTTACTGCTACCGCTTGCCAACCTAAGGCATAGGTATACCTAAGGTCGATGTCTAATTTCAATGAAACATTACAGTTTAAAGCACTCCCAACACTGGTTACCTCATACAGGATCCTATTGTTGAGATAATCTAAAGACGTCCCTGTTAACGTAAAGGGTTCAAAGGAATAATCAAAGGAATCATCCAATTCTATGTGTTCCCGTTTTAAGCTTGGGATTGCACTCAATATTTCTTCTATATCAGGTTGAGCGTAAGGAGTAGCTGCGCTTACTGTAAAACTAGGTGATTTTCTTACCCATGTTTTTTCTGCTTCATAGTACGCAACATCTACAATTCCTTCAACGATTGCGTATTTATCTTTAAATTTTACACTGACTTTCGCAGTAAAATCCTTCTCGTTATAAGACGTACTTTCCACATCGACCAATATGATTTCTTTTATGTTGTCTAGATGGATAACATAGCTTGATAGATCGGCGATGATCTTATCGTTAGAAACAGGGTTCTCTTTTACGTCACAACCACTTAGTGTCATAAACAGGATAAATCCAAGACTGAGTTTTATTATCTTACTCATTTAATGCTTCCCCAATTGTGCTTTCTTCTATCTCATTATAACGAGTGTTAGGTTTAATTAAAAGCCATTCTAAGTGTTTTCATTGTAAATAAATAAGCCCATCTAACGATTAGATGGGCTTGTGAAATTACTTGATTTTTGTGAGGGTTCCTAGGGTACCATCAAAGCTTTTTGCGATCAACGAGGAAGTCCACGTTGAACCAGACTTCTCAAATCTTAACTCTAGATTAAATTGATCATTGTCTTGATTTCCGTATTTGGTGAGAATGAATCGGGATGAATAAAGCCCATCGGCTTGGTAATCCTTGCTTATGGTGACAGGGATATTATAAGGACTACGATTACGGGTAAAGGCTACGTTGACTTCTCTTTTCTCATTTTGGATGTCTGCTTTATTCAAAGTCAAAGAGATTTCTCCTGTAACGTTTAACTTCATGATTTCTCCTGAAGTATATTGGCTTTCTGTAGGACTAGTCCCCCAAACGATTTGCCAAGATCCAGCCCATTTGGTGACTTCTTTATAAGACCAATCTTCGACTGTAAATTGCCATCCATCCAGATAATAGTATTTAGCTTTAATTGTATACGTCGTAGTAGCACTCCATCCTTCAACGGCACTGGTTTTTGAGACCACATAGCTCGCTTCACCGATCTCTAGATTCAATTCTTTTGAAACCAAAACAGGGGTCTGTGTAAAGGCATTGGCTTGGAACTTCGTGTTTAAAACGTCGATGTCTCCTGCCGCATTTAGGACTGATGTTGGATCTGCTTCTTGTTTAGAAGCAACTGATTTATAGCTGAACTGGGTATTGACCGCGGTCCAAGCTTTCTTTGCCCATTCATAGTTGATGACGACTTCTCCACTCACCAAAGCTTCCCCATTGTCATAGGTCATGTTCGCTACGACGAGGCATTGTTTACCTTGTACTGGTTGAGAGATGATGGTTAAGGATACGATTTTCTCAAACTTAGCTTGGATAAAAGACATGGCTAAGGCATCTTCTTGAATCTGTTCTATACTTACGGTACTTGTGGGATTTCCGTTGTCTGTACAAGCACTGATTCCCAATATTAGGATGAGAATGAGGCTAAGTTTTGCGATTTTTTTCAAAGCGTCTTCCTTTTTTTAAAGGAGGCAAGTTGATTTGCCTCATAAATAGTCTGTTTTTATTTTAGCACAAGTTTTCTGAAAACGGTTTCAATTTTCAGACCACCCTCATCAATGAAATAAAACCTGCGCTAAATAAGCGCAGGTTACTATCAATCGATAAGCGTGAAGATTCTTTGAGAAAGATTTAGGATGAGATAATTCTTATGTCTAAAGGGTTCTAAACTAAGGCATCCTGCGATATGATCCATCTTTTTAAATGCTTCTTCAGGAAGCACTGAACATACAATGGATTGACTAAGCAGTCCATTAAGCTTTTTAATCTTTAAATCAACTTCAATCAAGTCGGTTTTAAAGAGACCCAGTTCAGGATGGAAATCCCGAATCATCATTAAGGTGGGTTCTTCCCTAAGCGATTCTCTTAGGGTCGTATAATGAGCCTTCGTATCGAAGATGAAAGCTTGTTTAGTTAGATGAAGTTCAGTCATAACGATCAGGTGATCAAAATCAAAGCTTAGAGGAATTTGTTGATGATTTGGATAGCTTTTAAGTTCTTCAGTGAGATCAACATCCAGCGCTTTAAAAGAAACTTTGAGGCGATTTGGATGAGGTTCAAGGATGAGTTGATACTGAAGTAAGATGTCTTGCCCAATCATCCCATCGATCGGTAACCCGGAGATCTTACGATAACGTTGTAGTAGTGGACTAATCGATAACGGATGGCTCTTCCCTAGTATGGTGATTGAGTCCCTTTCCCCAATCGAAATCTTTTCATCTGAGGCAATCAAGAAACGACCTTCAGCACATTCATAGATGGGTAACTTACGGTTAATGTCACGACTTTCATCCATTTGAGAGAAGTTATCTCGCCAATTATTGGCGATGGTTTTAGAATTTCGATAAGACTTAACACTGTCTGAGACACTGTTGAAGGCTTCCATCGATCTGGCCTTATCGTAGTTGGCTTGACGATCACGGTCAAAGCCCATTCGATCAGCGTCTTCCCCTTTGGATAGATCAGCCCCTAAATAGATGAACTGCCATTCATCGTCGATGGTTTTGTGTTGAATCAGTTCTCTAATCTGGGCATAACTATAATTGCGACTGGCGTTTTCACACCCATCGGTGATGATGACGAAGATGGCCCCTGAGTTGGCTTTGGTTTTACCTTCTTGAGTATGAACTTCTTGTAGATCATAGACAGATTTCCCAATCGCATCAAGTAATGC
>CAZXTB010000023.1:0-11264 GCA_964643535.1 uncultured Erysipelotrichaceae bacterium
ATTTCATTGGGGATCTTAATGTCATTCTCAAAAGCCGCATTGACCACAGCCATGGCTTGAGAATCACGATGAGCGATGACCAATTCATGTTTATGAGTCTTGAAATACTCTTTTAGATATGTGTAAGAACTTCTGTATTCACGAGGGATCTCGATGAAGTTTTTAAAGACAAGACCTTTCTTTTCGAAAGCTTGAGAAGCACCTAAAATGAGTTGTTCAACCATGTATTTGTTTTTACGATCTTGAACGATGGCGATATCGGTCTTGCCTTGTTCAAGATAAGAAGAGACAAGTTCATACATCGCTTTTTGTAGATTGACATAAACAGAAGCAATATTGGCTGAACTCATTTGATTGCCGACTAAAACGATTGGAAATTGATATTTGGTTAATGCGGTTAACTCATCAACCATCAGTTTGTCATTATAAATGATGACCCCATCGACGCGAGATTTGATGATGTTTTCAATAATATCCCCAATTTGCATGATGGCTTCACTGGTGGTGTGTAAAGTAATGTTGTATTTATAAATCTTGGCCACATCCA
The DNA here is from genome assembly GCA_964643535.1 of uncultured Erysipelotrichaceae bacterium. Classification (GTDB taxonomy): domain Bacteria; phylum Bacillota_I; class Bacilli_A; order Erysipelotrichales; family Erysipelotrichaceae; genus UBA2212. Next base: position 548 of record CAZXTB010000023.1, read on the forward strand.
ATAGGCCATTTATAATTTGTCCTGTATATGAAAAACTTGCCTCAGGAATCAACAATGCAATCGAAGTGGTTTTTTGTAGGGCTAAACCTTGTGCGATCGCATTGGGTTTATATCCTAATTTTTCAATGGCTTGATTGACCCTAATACGGGTATCTTCTCTTACGATCTCAAGTCCGTTGATGACGCGAGAAACCGTTGCCAAAGACACATTGGCCTCATTGGCGACATCATAGATGGTAACACGCTTCATAACTACTCCTCTTTCTTGAGGGCTTTCTTAAGGGCTTCTACGCCTTTCTCTGCGACCTCTATCGTTTTATCTTTGGCTTTTTCGATGTTTTCTTGAACGTCTGGTCTTTCGAAAAATTCCGTTGTCTTATCCCCTACATACTTAGCCCCTTTTATGGCTCCATCTTTAACTTGATTGGCCCCATCTTTGATCTTTGTTTTAAGCTCTTCATCATGAGCCAATTCATCGATCTTCTTACCTGTTTTAGTGGCCAATTCAACGAGATCATCTCTAAAAGATTCCAGATTTTCTTTTAAATGAATGTCGTCTGCGAATTTACTCGCCTTTTCGATCAGTTTGTCTAACTCTTCTTTAAAATTGTTGTCCATTTTCTGCTCCTATAGTCCGAGTTCTTCCTCGGTTGTTTCCTCAAGGTCATTGTCTTTTTTCTTTCCTAATAATGATTTAATCCAGTTTGAAATCACCGAAAAATTTTTTCCCACGGTAATGGCCAAAGTTTTCACTGCATTTTCAGCAGCACTGTTGACGAAATCAATGGTTTTTGAGATAGAAACAATCGTTTCTATAGGTCCATCGATCTTTTTCAAGGTCAAATCTACTTGATCAATGGTCTTATCTACTTTTTTGAGTAATTCTAAGACCTTTTTCAAAAGAATCAGAGTAAAAATAAGTACTGCCACTCCCAAGATGGGTAGTAATAGTAAAGATACGGCTGATAATGATTCTAATAGTGCGTCCATACTGTCACCTCGTTAACAGTATAAACGAAAATGTAAATATTTTCAAGAATTCTGATAGCGCTTTAAGGCATCTGATAGAATATAAATATCTTTTGAACTCATAAACAAGTAACAAGCTGGTGCATGAGCCGCTAAAACAAGGGCTCCTGCTTGATCTTCAGTGACAATCACAGCGTTTTTACAGCGTTTTTGAAGAAAAGTGATGTCGATATCAATCCCAGCTTCTTTATCATCGATCGCATTAAAATCGATCAAATAAACTTGATCTGCTTTATCAAGTGCTTTGGCGAATTCATCTGCGAAATGGTATAAACGAGAAACCCTATGGGGTTTAAAAATCGCAATTAACGGTTTATTTGGATATCTTAAACGCGCCGCATCGATTGTAACACTTACTTCTGTTGGATGATGCGCATAATCATCGATGTATACATTTTCTCCGACGCTCTCAACCACAAAACGACGAGAAGCCCCTTTAAATTCATTGAGACCCTTTTGAATAAGCGCTAAAGGCATATTTTCAAGTAAGGCAACCGTTATGGTTCCTAAGGCATTCCAAACCAAATGACGACCTGAGAAAGGTAAGCTTACTTCTCCAAGATTATTGCCTAAACGCGTGTGATGTGTATCTTCATCTAAGATCTCCGCATAGACATCATTTTTAGGATCGATCCCATAAAAAAGATGTTTCTTGCTTAGTTTAAGTGCTCTTACTTGAGGATCATCTCCAAACAAAATCAGCGTATCACTCACATTATCCGCAAAATCTTCATACGCCTTACGATAATCCGCTTCATCCAAATAATAATCGACATGATCTAGATCCACATTGGTGATCACAGCATATTTAGGAAAATAGGCATGAAAGAAACGTCGATATTCATCGGCTTCTAAAGCAAGGTAAACAGAATCTTTGGATAAATGACCATGGCCATCCCCAATCAAATAAGCTGTTTCTTTATATTGACGTAAAATAGAGGCCATCATGGTGGTCGTCGTTGTTTTCCCATGAGACCCACTTAAAGCGATAGTCACATAGTTTTTAGTCAATTGTCCAAGAAATTCATGATAGCGATAAATGGTATAGCTTGGATTCTGTCGAATCTTTTTAACATCTTCAAAATCTTCTTTAAACGCATTCCCAATAATGACAGTCGCCCCATCTTTTGGGTAATATCCAAAAGGATGTATCGGTATATTCAACTCATGGAGTTGAGTCTCTGTGAAGAAATGCTTTTCTAGATCAGATCCTTCTACCGACTCCCCTATTTCTTTCATCATACATGCCAAAGCTGCCATCCCTGCGCCTTTAATTCCAACAAAAAACAACATTTATTCTTCCCCAAACAATGAGAATTGGGTGACATCCTCAGGACTTTCTGAGCCAACTGCTTCTTCACTTGAAATGTTTTGAGTCTGTGGGATCGGATTTGGGGCTATCAGTTCTTCTAGTGATATATTTTTAATCTCTACAGGTTTAGCTTCTTCTACATACTGAGCGACTTTCGCTTTGGAGTTGAGCTGAGTAGGTTCCATAGACGCTGGGCTCTTCTGATATTCTGGTCCCGTCTTCATATCTTTATGAATGGCCCCATAATAAGGGCTTATGACTGTTTGTAGATGACTATCATTTTTAACTTCAGCTGTTTGAACGAAGGTAGGTCTAACGTGTTCCTTTTCGCTTTCAGCGACCCCAAACATAGGACTGATGACAGGTTTGAATTCATATACTTCCTGTGAAATGACAGGTTTACGATCCATAAAACGAGGTTCTGAAACTCTTTCAGCTTCAATCTGTTCCTTGTTTAAAGGAACTTGGAAATCGGATTGAAGATCCGCAGGGCGTTCATCCACTACGATGTTTTCAAAACTACTCTTTTTTGTTTTTTCAAGAGTTTCTTGTTTTAATGGGCTAGGCTCATCTTGAGTCTTAGTTAAAAGAGGCTCCGCTTGTTTCTTTCCCTTACGAAGATCCACTTTTTCTTCTTCTTTTTCTTCTGGGATCTCTTCTTCTTCAAAAAGCAATGAGGCTAATTTCTTAAGCATAGGTTTCTCCCTTAGTGTTATTCATATGTATTGTCGCTGGGCAATTCAATCGGTTGGCCACCAGAGATCATATCTAAAACAGTACCTGATTCAGGAGCTATTTGACTAAACATATCCAAAGTTTCTTTTTTATAGTCGATGGATTCACGTGTAGAATAGGCCAATAGTACTGCAGGGCTATCGACTTCACAACTTTTCGCAATCGTAAGCATATCGACCAAAATCTCAGTACTTAAGGCGATTGGAGTAATCGCAGTAAACATAAAATATCCACCTTCTAATGTCAGTAAGATCAAAGAATCGCTTACCTCAAGAACGCTTACGCGATAGGTAATGGATTCTCCTTTTCTATTTAAGAAGGTAGAATCAAAACTAGAAAGATCTTGAGTTGAGGCCAACATCGATTTAAAGGATCGAGATGTATCATAATACGTATCGCTTATGACATCGATGACATCTAAATTCATTAAGATATTGACATTATTGCTGGTTAAAATGGTTGAAGTCTCACTGGATACCTTACGACCGATATGACCAGGTAAATAGTAACTGAAGAGTTCTTTATTAATGTTGTTTAGAGGGCTGATGCTTACAGCTTCAGCATCACTCGCACTTGCTTTTAAGTAAGATTGAAGTGAGTCCATCGTGATCTCTGAGCAAGCACTCAATCCAAACAACATCACCAGAAACAAAATAAGCATCTTTTTCATATTTTTATTGTATCACTTTTTTAAGGTCTTCGATGGTCTTTGACGTAAGTGTTTCGACCAGACACAAGGCTGCTTTTTTAGCATTCTCATAATCAGAAACATCGATGATGGAAGAATTGGTATGGATATTTCTCGCACAGATACACATGGTTAAAGTCATGACCCCATCCAATGATTTATGGATTGCCCCAGCATCGGTTCCTCCTAAGGATTGATAATACTGATAAGGAATCTCATTGGCTTCCAGTAAATCGACGTAATGATATAAGAATCCTCGATGAGGCAAGTAGTTCGCATCGATGAATCGTACCAATGGGCCTTTACCCAATTGACCAAAAGCTTCTTTATCACCTGAAGCATCATTGGCAGGTGAACAATCAAAAACGATGGCCGCATCTGGTTTGATCAGTGAAGTCGCAGTTTGTGCTCCTCTTGTCCCTACTTCTTCTTGAACACTGGCCCCTACCACTAAATTCACATCCAAATCAACATCTTTCAAGGCTTTTAAAAGCTCAATCCCCATCAAACAACCATATCGATTGTCCCATGCTTTCGCCAATAAACGATGTCCACCCTCTAAGATCTCAAAAGGACCTTCTAAGATCACAGGTGAACCCATTACGATCCCTAAGGCCTCAACTTCTGCTTTACTAGTTTGACCTATATCAATCAACATATTTTTTATATCCATAGGCGCCAAACGATCTTTATCGCTTAATAAATGAGGAGGAATAGAACCAATGGTTCCTTTTATTTTCTGTCCTGATTTGGATTTAACCAAGACTCTTTGTCCTAGTAAGGTTTGATTCCACCAACCCCCAACAGGCGTTATGCTTAAAGAACCTTTTTCGTTGATCTTATGGACGATAAAACCTACCTCATCCATATGTCCCGCAATCATTAGCGTTTTAGCGTTTGGATTAGCACTCTTTTTAACTGCGAAAATAGAGCCTAGATTATCATAGATGATCTCATCAGCGAAGTCTTTATAATAAGATTTTAAGATCTGACTGACTTCTTTCTCATCTCCAGGTATCCCAAAAGCTTGAGTAAGTTCTCTCATCAAATCCAAAGTAGCTTTATTTAAGGTCATTTCTTTCTCCAAACTGCGCGATAAATAGGTTGATTAAGCGCATTGAACTTCATCTCATATTCTGTATAGGCATCCTCTTCTTGTGGACTATGAAGATAGTTCACACTAAAAGAGGTCATCTCCATAGGATAGAACTGCATTTGTAGGATGGTGTATTCAAACAGCTTTTGATTGTCTGTTTTAAACTTGATCAAGCCATCTTGTTTTAGTAAATCGATAAAAATGGGCATAAAAGTTTTAGATGTTAATCGACGTTTCTCATGATGTTTCTTTGGCCAAGGATCACTAAAGTTGAGATGAAGCTCATCGAGCTCCCCTTTCTCAAACCAAGACTGGATACTCTCAGCCCCGTTATTGATCCACAATAGATTTTCTAAACCTAAGACATCATGATGGCGTAAAGCACTCGCTGAAACATTGCGATCTTTCTCTAATGCGATGTAGCGTTGATCAGGATGAAGTCCTGCTAAATCAAAAATATAGCCGCCTTTTCCACTTCCGATCTCTAAAATGACCTTCGTAAACGAGGCTCTCCATAAACCCTTTAAATCAATGGGATTGGTGGTTGCTTTGGGATGTTGATTTAAAAAATCATTGGCCCAAGGTTTATTACGCATCCGCATGCTTATTGACTCGTCAAATCATGGATGGCTTGCGCATAGATCGCTGTGGCCATCACCAATTGTTCAATCTCATAGCCTTCATCCGCTTGATGGACATTGCCTACCCAAGAAGGACGCTTTCTAAGTGGAAATTCAGCCCCAAAAGCCACAAAATTATCGAAAGAGCGTGCGTATGTTCCTCCGCCCATCGTCATCAATTGACTTTGATCATCTTTACTATAATCACGATATATTTTCTCTAAGGTCGATACAAGCTTAGTCTTAGGATCGACAAAGATAGGTCCTTTATGACCTTGAATGCTGACTTTAAATGAAGACAATCTCTCATTAAATGCTTTTTGAATGTTTTCGATGATGACGACTTCATTGGTTTCCTGAGGATAGCGAATGTCTAACACCAAATGAAAATCATCGTTTTCAATCGATATGACGCCTAAATTCATCGTTAGAAATCCCATATGAGATCCAAAATATCGAATACCCAAGGCATCTCCACGATATTCTTTTAATAATCTCGCCAATTCTGTCGCCACTTCATCATGATAAGCAGCAGATACAAAATTCAAACAATGCCAAGCCGCATTGATGCCTTCTTGAGGAGTAGATCCATGGGCATATTTTCCTTTGATGAAATAACTTGCCCCTTGTGCTGTCTTCTCAACTTGACCCACCAATTGATTTGATTTCAAATAGAAATCAAACAGTTCTTTTTTAGCTTCTCCGCTCATCACAACAGAAGCTTCACCGATACAAATATTGGGTCTTTCTCCTGCCTTCAATGAGACGATTTGAGTTTTCTTATGACCTAATACATCGAGTTGAAGTATACCTTTTTCTCCATATATGACAGGAAAATCCGCATCTGGAACAAAACCGAAATTTGGTATCTCCCCATGTTTTTGGTAATACTTCATACAAGCCATACCACTTTCTTCATCTGTTCCTAAAATCATAAAGACTCTTTTCTGTGGTTTATAACCTGAGTCCTTCAATATTTTCATCGCAGTATAAGCAGCCACACTTGGTCCCTTATCATCCTGTGATCCTCTTCCTATGATATAACCATCTTTGATGGTGGCACTAAACGGATCAACGCTCCAACCTTTTCCAACAGGCACAACGTCTAAATGACCTAAAACCCCCATAATCTCTGAGCCTTCTCCAAATTCAATCACCCCAGCATAGCCTTCTAGATCTCTTACTTTAAAACCATCCGTTTTGGCCATGTTTAACATATAATCTAAGGCTTCCCTTAGTGTTTTCCCAAATGGAGCATTGGGTGCGATCGTTTCTGGATCATATAAAGACGGGATCCTAACCAGTTCCTGTAACGTTTTAACGAGTTCTTCTTTTCTTTTTGATGCTTCTTGATAGAAATCCATAGTTTTTACCTCCGTATTATTTTAACACAGGACCTTAGATAAATAAAAGTAAGCGAATGCTTACTTTAAATCAATGATTTTATCAGGATTCAAAATCCACTGAGGATCAAACACTTCTTTGATGGATCTCATCAATTCAATTTGAACCTTACCGACAGAAGCTTCCAGATAGGCTTTCTTAGCGTGACCTATCCCATGTTCACCACTTACTGCCCCTTTTTCTAATAAAGCACGAGCATATAAGGCATCCATGACTTTTGGGAGAAGCTCATTCCAATGATCATCTGAGATTTCATCTTTACATACATACACATGAAGATTTCCATCCCCCGCATGACCAAAGGTACGAATACGGACCTGATGTTGATGAGAAAGCATTTTAATATAGTCAAGATAATCAGCGATGCGTGTGATCGGCATGACCACATCGGCTTCATCCATAAGCGAAGTAGAATTCTTGATGGCTTCTAAGAAAGCACCTCTTGTATTCCATAATGAACTTTGTCTTTCAACTGTATCCGAAAGAAAAATATCCTTGGCTTGTAAAGTCCTTAGTTTATCGGAAGCACTTTTAATCATAGCGTCCAATTGAATTTGAGTAGAAGCACTGTAAGTGATGATCAAATAGGCTGGATAATGACGATCAGGAAAGTCTTTTCCGAGATATTCTTTGGCATCATCCAATACTTCTTTCTCCATGAATTCTAGAGTGGTACAGACATCGGGCAGTTGAACAAGCTCAGGAACTGCTTGTAGACAAGTATGGATATTCTCAAAAGGAACCAATAAAGAGACATTTAGGGTTGGTTTTGGGATAAGTTTTAAAGTAAGCTTCGTAATGATTCCTAAGGTTCCTTCAGATCCGATTAAAAGATCCTTTAGGGCATAACCAGAGCTATTTTTAGAGACATCTTTTCCTAAGGTAACGATTTCTCCGCTCGCTAAGACGACTTCTAGTGCTTTGATGTAGTCGCGAGTGACTCCATATTTGATCGCACGCATGCCTCCTGCATTGGTGGCTGCATTTCCACCGATCGTAGCACTCTTTTCTCCTGGATCAGGAGGATACATGACGTTTAGATTTTCTGCCTCAGCAGCCAGTTTCATCAGTAAAACCCCAGGCTCTACGACAGCACTCATCGTCGTGGGATCAATTGAAATGATCTTGTTCATTTTAGCGGTAGAAAGAATGATGCCTTTATGTAAAGGAACACATGATCCTACAAGACCTGTCCCTGAACCACGTGTGGTGACTGCGATCTTCTTTTCATTGGCGTAATGAAGAATCTTAGAAACTTCCAAACTGGACAAAACATAGACCCCTACTTCCCCATTACCTAGTCCATAGATCGGCATTTCATCATTGTTGAAGCCATCCGGTAGTTTAAGTAAAACTCGGTCTTCTCCTACGACTTCTTTTAGAAAAGCAATATCCTTTTCATCGATGTTTTTATACATGGAAAGATCCTTTCTTTAAAGCTTCAATCCACTGCGGTAAAATCTCATAAACATCCCCTACAACCGCCACATGAGCGACTTGCATAATGTCTGCTTTGGGATCTTTGTTGATGGCGATGATGTGTTCACTATGTTCCATCCCTGAGATGAATTGAACCGCCCCACTGACCCCACAGGTAATCAACAGTTCGGGTTGGACCGTTCTACCAGAGAGACCAATTTGATGGGTATAAGAAGCCAATCCACGTTCAACCAAAGGTCTTGTATAGGCGACAGATGCCTGTAGTTGATCTGCCAATTCATGAACGAGCTTTAAACCTTCTGGATCACTGACCCCTACCCCTGCGACGATGATCCGCTTAGCTTCGGTGATGGATTCTGATACGGCTTGATGATGAATTTCTAGTAGATTGATACCGGATAATAACTCTTCTGATTCAATGGGTAATCGTTTAATCATCCCTTTAGGATTCTTTATTTCTTCTATTGGGTTAAAAACCTTATAGCGTACAGAAGCCATTTGAGGGCGATGACGAGTGGTCATAATATCAGCCATTATGTTACCCCCAAAGGCAGGACGTCGCTGTATAAGGTCCGTATTGTCTTGGATGTCCAATTGTGTACAATCTGCGGTTAACCCTGTCTTAAGAAGAGCCGCTAAGCGTGGCGCTAGAGATCTTCCTGAAGGAGTAGCTCCAACCAATACCACACTGGGTTTGATTTGATTCAGTCGATCACTGATGATCTTGGCATAGATATCGCTTCGATAAAACTTAAGTTCTCTATGATCTAAAACATAGACCACATCAGCCCCATATGATAAGCATAGTTGCGCAGCATCTAAAAGATGCTCCCCAGCGATCATACAATAAACAGAGGTCTTGATTTTATCAGCGAGTTCTCTTGCTTTTCCCAACAATTCTAAAGTCACTGGATGAAGATCATCTTGTCTCATCTCTCCAATAACCATGATGCCTTTATATAAACTTCGATCCACTTGAAAAAGTTCATCTTCTACTTTCGTTATACACTGTTGAGGACATTGTTTAACACAGATCGAGCATACTTTACAATTCGAATTGATTTCGACCTTTCCATTAAGATGTTCCATCGCATTGAATGGACAAGCATTAAGACAAACTTCACATAAGGTACAAGCCTCATGACGGATAACGATTCTACTCATGACTGATCCTTTCGATGAGATGTTCCTCTTTTAGGTAAGTGATAAGATCATTTACGATGACTTTTGTTGGTCCACTAAGATGCTTCGAGATGACCTCATGATGAGGTGGATATATTTTTAAGACGGAGGTAGGTGATCCTGCTTGACCGATATGATTGATCGTATCAGGATTTTGTAGATCGGCTAAACCAATGACTTGAACAGGATTATTGATGGTTTCATTCATTTTCCAATAGGAAGGATATCTCGCTTGTGCGAAATCTTTATCGATGGTCAATAGACAAGGTTTCTTGATTTCAGCGACGATTCGATCATCGTTGATGATGCTTTCTACTTCAAAGGTATTGGGACGATTCGTAAGTTTTCTAACATAACTAATATGAGGAAGATTGAGGAGTGCCGCAATCGAAGGTCCCACTTGGGCCGTATCCCCATCAGTGGTCTGTTGACCACACAAAACAAGATCATAATCCATCTTAAGGGCTTCTATCGCATAGGATAAGGTATGAGATGTCGCTAAGACATCCGCTCCCGCAAAGGCCTTATCACTAATCAAGATTCCCTTATCAGCTCCCATCGATAAGGCTTCGCTTAAGACAGCTTTCGCTGCGTTAGGACCCATCGTGATGACCGTTATTTCTGAAGAAGTTAGATCTTTAAGTTGTAAAGCTGCTTCTAAAGCGACCAAATCAAAAGGATTCATTTTGGTGGTCGCTGCCCAACGCATCAAAGAACCTGTCTTAGGATCGATTTGAACGTTTTGAGTCGCTGGAACTTGTTTGATACATACGATGATTTTCATTGGTTTTCCTCGATCTGGTTGACGGTTTGAAGATGATTACGCATGGCATTACACGCTAAGTCTTTATTCTTGTTTTTAATCGCTAAGGCTATTCGTTGATGTTGATGAACTAAGACCAAGCCATAATCTCGATTTGATAAGATTTTAGATCGATTGTAACTGACTGAATGTTTAAGCAACTCTTCGATAAGTTCTGAGGTCTTGATGAGGAAGATGTTGTGACTTAAACGAAAGATCTCTTGATGAAACGCAATGTCCAGTGTCATCGCAATGGGTTCACCCTTCACATGATCTTCTTCCATTTGTTTGGTGATGTTTAATAGACGATCTGTATCATCCTGTTCACAAGCCAATGCCACCGCATCTATTTCCAATACTTGTCTAAAATGTAGAAGATCAGGATCAAAATATGGATTGTTTTGTAAAA
>CAZXTB010000024.1:0-11051 GCA_964643535.1 uncultured Erysipelotrichaceae bacterium
ATCTATGGACTTTAGATAAAGATCCTGGGAAGTATCATATGGGTTGGTTACCAAAGTATACTCTTCAAGGGTCTCCTGAAAGTGGCCAAATCTTTTCAATTTTCGTTTACAATGAGACCACAGTGATTTGGGTACGAAATGTTGGGCTTAATCAGCAAAACTCATATGGATTATGGTATGTCAGTCCTAAATCAGTTATTGATGACTTAACGACTTACGTTACCAATCATTTTTCTGAATAAAAAACGAGAGCTCATTGTGTGGGCTCTTTTAATTCAAGATATAGAAAGCGGTATGTTTATTGATCTTAAGGATTTCCTTATGATCAAAGACATCTAAGATCTCCTCATCGAAGTGATTCATAAAATGAAAGTAATCCCCATGTTCAATCCATTCCACCAAGGAAATAAAAGGGTGTCTTCCTTCATGATAGTCTAATATGATGACTGATTTAAGGCTAACACGTTTCATTTCTTTAAGTAACCCAAGTCGTTGAGATGAGGATAACCCATGAAGAACGAATGAACTAAAGACATAATCAAATTCATTGTCTCTGAAAGGTAAACCATGATTCACATCGATCCATTCTAGATCGAGTTGAGGATTTAGACGATGGGCTTCTTTGATCATCTTAGATGAACCATCAACCGCTTTGACCAATAGATAAGAAGATAACTCAGTACTTAGAGCTCCTGTTCCACAGCCTACATCTAATGCTGTGCTTCCATTTAATCCTTGTTTAAAAAGGACATTCAAAGATTGTCTGTATCCTTTTCTTTGATAGGAAAAGAACCACGCATAGACAGGGGCAATCAAATCGAAGAGCTCAAGATGTTTCATAAGGAAATTATACGACAAGATGTCTTAGAAGGGTTCTTTAATGATTAGGAGTATAATTAAGGCTATAAGATGAAAAATATGAAAGGTCACAAGACACGCTCATGAGAAAAATCATCAATGGGCTTAGTTTAGGTTTTATCATCTTGAGTCTAGTAGGATGTGGAACACTAGACAATGGGGTAGATGTCCAGTCTCAAGCTACTTTATCTCGTTTTAGAGAAAATGAGGTAACTGCTTTTCAAGGTAAGTTCTTAGATCCTTCGATCGGACCCGCAGATAATTCAATCTCAGGGGTTCAACATTTAAACATCAACACTTATCGTTTAAAAATAACAGGATTGGTCACTGAAGAAATCACTTTGACCTATGATGAGGTCTTGGCTTTAGAATCTCATCAACGCTTGATTACCTTGTATTGTGTGACGGGATGGGATGCGACCATTCTTTGGGAAGGTGTTCTCTTAAATGACCTCATTGGTTTAGCTCATCCTGGAGTAGAAGTCACTACGATTATTTTTCATGCCTCTGATGGATACACCAGTTCTTTACCTTACAGTGTCATCAAAGATAAACAATTGATTTTAGCGTATAAGTCCAATGGCTTGACTCTGCCGGATGAATTGGGTTATCCCTTCATTGTGGTCGCAGAAGAAAAATATGGCTACAAATGGGTCAGATGGGTCACTGAGATCGAATTGTCTTCTGATTCAAAATATGAAGGTTACTGGGAAAGATTCGGTTATGATAATATTGCGGATGTCGATTAAGTAAAGGAGTTAGCCTATGAATCTAGACTCAGCTCATAATTCCAACAAAGAACCTTGGGTTATCCTTCGATCATTCATCGATTTAGAAAATCGATCTCTTGATGATCCTAAGGTGACGCTCGCTCATCAACAGACCCTTCAAGATCCTTTTATCATCTCTTTAATCGATGAACTTCAAGCTTGGCCAGGACTTGTTTTAAGCAGTCATAAGAGCGCTTCTCAACATTATCATAAACTATCTTTCTTAGCGGATATTGGGTTGACGAAAGAGGATCCAGGGATTCAATCCATCTTAGATAAGGTGATGAGTCATCGCTCAGCGGAAAGTTTATTTACTTTACCAATCAATATCCCACCTCATTTTGGAGGAACAGGAGAAACGGTATGGGGTTGGGCACTGTGTGATGCACCTATTCTATTATACTGTCTCGCAAAGATGGGCTATAAAGATCATCCTTGGGTGTTGGAAGGAAAGGCTTTTCTATGTGCTTGTGTTAAAGAAAATGGATGGCCTTGTCAAGTATGTCCTGCTCTGGGTAAGTTTAGAGGACCAGGAAGAAAAGAGGATCCTTGCCCCTACGTGAATTTGATTATGTTGAAGTTATTGGCTCAGTATCCAGATGAGCTTGATCGAAAAGAAAGCAGAATTGGTTGTGAGAATTTGCTTCATTTATGGGAGAACAGTTTAGAAAAACATCCTTATATGTTTTATATGGGAAAAGATTTTAGGAAACTAAAAGTACCTCTGATTTGGTATGATCTACTTCATGTGGTAGATACCTTATCTCATTATCCGTTTGTGATTAAAGATCCTCGTTTTATCGAAATGGTTGAACTTATACATTCAAAGAAAGAAAGTAATCTTTATACACCAGAATCTGAATGGCAGGTATGGAAAGATCAAAGCTTTGCGAGTAAAAAACAAGGTTCCTTATGGATGACCTTTCTAATAGAACGCATCGATAAAAGAATCAATCGATAAAAAAACCTTCGTAAGAAGGTTTTAGTTTGTTTTAATGGATTTGAAGTTTTCTTTGGTAACGATGGTGTTGTAGATGAGGACAGTACCTAAGACTATCATCCCTCCCACAAGGGCTAAAGGTTTAGGAAACTCTCCGATGACCAGAAAGACCCAGATGGGATTTAAGATGGGCTCTAAAGTTGCGATGATACCAGCGGTTGTTGCAGGGGTATGCTTGATGCCTTTTGAGAAAAAGATATAGCCTCCAGCTTGTTGAAAGATACCCATAACGATGATCATGACCCAAGGTAAGGTACTTTGATGGGTAATGAATTGCTTATCAAAGAAAATTGTAGGTATAAAGATAATTCCTAATAGATTACCCATAAAGGTTGAATCGATGGGTGAAGCTCCTTGAAGTCGATTGGCGAAGAATACTCCCGCAAAGGATAAACCTGAAGCCAAAGCCAATATATCCCCCCAAGGACTACCACCTTGAAATTGTTCAAAGAAAAATAAACTGATGCCTATGGCGACCCCAATGACCGCAAACATATCTCTCTTCTTTGGCTTTTGACGATAAACGATCAAAGACAATAGAATGATGAAGACAGGTGATGTGTATTGTAGAACGATCGCATTGGCTGCTGAAGTCAATTTAATCGAAGACATATAAAGTACTGTCGTCAAGAAGATAGCGATAGAAGCAAGTACCGTAGATTTCGTAACCTTAAAATGGAATGATTTACGATAAATACCTATCGTAAAGGCAGCAATAATGCTACGTAAGGCAGCAATGGTCAAACCAGACCAAGGGATAAGTTTATTGAGGACTCCTCCAAAGCTCCAGAATAAGGCAGCCATTAAAATATAGAAAGGACCTGATTTAGTTATTTTCACTAGAATATTATAACAGAGCACTTGAAATAAATCGTCTAAAAAAAATTAAAGTAATAGTGATATACTATGTTTAAAGATTGTTACCGGGAGGTAACTTATGAAACAAAAAATAAATATGCTTTTCTTGCTCTGTTTATGTTTATCCATCAGCGCATGTTCTAAGCCAGTTTCTTTTACCTTAGATAAAACGTATACCTCAGTGTTTATTGGAAGTGATGACCCACTTGAAGTGAGTGGTCAGCTTTCATTAAACGAAGAAGATCATCAAGTGCTCATTGATAAGCTTAGTGTTGATACATGGATTAAACAAAGCTCATCGACACATGATTCACAAGCGTTTATGCACTTAACGGGTTCTTCTAAATCGATTTATACTCTTTATCAAAAGGATCTCACCACATTGATCGAAGTTGATACCGATAAAGATGGGGGCCCAGAGTTGTTTTACTCGAGTTTAGATATTGATTGGCTTAAGCTGAAGTTATGGATAGAGGACCTTAATCTTTCAATGGATCGTTTTACTGAACTGAAAGATAATGCTTCTTTTGGTAAAGCATTTATAGGATCAGCTTACTTGATCGACCAGTTACGTCAAGTAACCTTTAGTAGTGAAGATGAGCTGGTCTTGAAAGGTCTATTGGACCTTGATCAATGGATTCATATCTCAGACATCCCTAGTTTAGATCCAATAGAGGATATTTTGTTTGTCCTTGAAAGCACGATAGATGAAGAATCTATGATGTTAAGTGTTTATTCAAAAAACAATCTATCTTATGTGGTGATTAGTAGTTCTGGATCATTGGATTCATATTTTCAACTCAATACTTCCATCAGTGCTGCCATTCTAGCCTTCCTAGAGTCACTATGGGATGCGATTATCCCTAGTGATGATTTAGAATCTATGATCTTTTCTCAAGGGTATATTGGACGTACTCAATATATTTATGAGACAGATGTTTTATCACCGGATTATCTCTTTAGTCTAAGCGCCTCACAAAATCTTACATTAAAGACTTTGTTTAATATCAGTACATGGATTGAAATTGATACACCGTCCTATTATGAAGACGCTGAGTTTGCCTTGATTACAGCCAGTGGTGTTGTCTTGTATGTTTCGTCAGGGTACACCTCATACACCACATACACGATTCGTATAAATGATCATGGTAATCTTAAGTTCTATAGGTCAGATTCGACTAATTTTCAAACCATCAACGATACCATAAATTCATACTTCATTCCTCAAGCTCCACTTAGTACGATAACAAATGCTGTCTATACCCTCACTGAATATTATGAAGGTCCTCTAGAAGATATGAAGAGTCCTGATTTATCATTGAATTTGACTTCTGATCAGTCTAAAACCATCAAGGATTTCATAGATCCTTATGCATGGAGACAAGCGTATGATATTCCTCCAAGAGGAGTAATCATCATGTTTTCATTGACCGATGAGAATGATGTAGTTTATAACGTCTTTAGTTTCGGCCCTACAACAGCGCTCATCAGTGTTTATTCTAGCGAAATGGAACATTCTAAATGGTGGATTGGTCCGTTGAGTGGGGCAACCAGTGCCCGAGAATACATCTTAAGTATTGCCCCTTAAAATTTTAGGAGATCATCATCCATTTTGTTCATCTTCATAAAAAATAAAAATCCGCTCTTGCGGATTTTGTTGGTTACTGGGTAGCGGAGTAAGATTTGAATCTAAATACTTTAAAAGGCTTTAGATGAAATTAAAATCCTTAAGAATACTGATTTATTCTATGAAATACTTTAAAGCTATATAAAACCAGAAGATGATTGAACAAACATTACTTAGATGATGGATTATTGGTTCTGTTGGCGGTGCTTCTTTTTCATCATGTACATGCGCTCATCTGCCAATCTCATTATATCTGGAAATTGGTCATCGACGCTTAGTTTTGTGGCAATCCCATATGATAAAGCATAGGATACTGAAGCCGTACTATCTGGATTAGAATCTGTCAGGCTCCGCTCAGCCATTCTTTTTCCATCTGATTCGCTTGTTTTCGGCAGAATAATTATAAACTCATCTCCACCCCAGCGTCCTATCACATCGGTCGGTCTGCATCGATCACTTAGGCGTTTCGCCGCAGCAACAATCAACTGATCACCTACTTCATGACCCAAACGATCATTGGCCTGCTTTAGTCCATCCATATCCGCTAAGATGACTGTAATTGGATGACTTCGACGATCTTGGGTCAGCATTTTAAAGATTTCCTCCAAATAACGTCGATTATAGAGACCGGTCATACTGTCATGAAAAGCATTGTATTCATGACTAGACTGTATTTCTAGGCGATCTGTTATATCGCGACCCGAGGCATAGAGATATTTTCCAAAGCCTAAGTCCGCCGTCCACTCAATAGAGATATATCGACCATCTCTTGTTATATAACGATTGATGAATCCATCGACCCTCTTGGTTTCTGTTACTGCTTTAAGTAAATCGAGTGTTGGTTGAACATCATCTGGATGAACAAGATCCAGATAACTTATTCCTATAAGTTCATCGCTGGTATATCCTAAGACATCTGTGAAGCGATGGTTCACTTTAATGAAATTGCCTTCTAAATCTGCCACACATAATAAATCTAGATTGACGTTAAGGAAAGCATCGATTTGTTGTCTTGCGGCATATTCAGTAGTAATATCCTGGAAGTTAATCAAAAAAACCTCGTCTTGGGATGGTGTAATTAAGCGGCTAATTCGTCCTGATATATAAACAGCTTGTCCATTGTTATCCATAAATCCAACATTTTTCGGAAAATCCATCGAAAATCCAGGAATGCTCATTCGTTCTTCATTGATATTTACTAACGTCATGGTCTCCATATCAAATAATTCTAAGGCATGTCGAATGTCTTGGCCTCGTAAATCGTTGATTGTCTTACCAGTCAATCGCTCGGCAACAGGATTAATGAATGTAATCCGTCGGTTAGAATCAATAAGCATAAAACCTGCATCAAGTGATGAAACAGTGAGTTCATAGAATTCTTTTTCACGTGCTAACTGCTCATCCAAGGCTTTACGTTTGATGGTTACTAATAATAGATTGCTGACTTCTCGTAGGATCGCGCGTTCTAGATTAGAATAGGCGTGCTTCTTCCTGACAGAATCAAATCCTAAAAATCCACTACAAACATTATCCGCTATAAAAGGAACTGTTACTAAGCTGATGATGCCTTGAGGTTCTAGCGTTTGCCTTAATCCACTCGATGGGTCCAAATCGCTAACTTTCTCGACAATGATGGTTTCACCTTGAATGTGAGCATTGATCCAATCCTCATAGAGTTCCATAGGGCCATCTTGTAATTGATCGATTTGTGGCTCAACCCCTTCATGACACCATTCATAGGTATTACTGATGGTCTTGGCTTGCCAATCATATTTAAAGACATAGACTCGATCTACATCAAAATATTTTCCACAGAGTTCCAACACCTGATTGATCTTGCTGTCAGCATCGTTTGAATCAATATTTATCAAACGTGCAGATATGGTGGACAACAGTGTCTGAAGTTCCGCATTCTTATGAAGTTGGAGACGGTATCTATGTTCATCCGCTGAAGTAATGGTTTCAAACTGACGCCAACTACGCTCATCGATTTTAGTTCCAAAGAGATGGAAGTATTTGACATCTTCTTTCAATAAGTGATCCCAAACGACTTCTCTAACCAGAAAAGGAACAAACACATAAAGATCTATCTCACCGGCTTCATATTGCTTAACAAAGGCAATGGCTCGGCTCAATAGTGAATCGTGGGCTTCTTTGTGTTCATCTAAGTCATCATAATGTTGTTGCTTAAGGATTTCTTCTTCATCTTTAAAATGGTCCTTCACTGCACCTAATAGTGAAGAAAGCGCCGATTTTATGATCTCTGGGTTGGGATTATCCAACAGACTTAAGCGCTCTAAATCTGCAGTTAAGCGCATTAAGTTATGATGTTGCTGATCAATGGTAGGCTCTCCACTATCCCAATCATGATGCCAATGGATACGGATTTCTGTCCAGTCTTCATTGAAAGGTTTAACCGGCAAACTTTCCGATTTCATAGCGATAAGATAATAAGCTCTAAACGCAGCGATGTTAATCGGTCGGCTAAACAGATAACCTTGGATCTTATCAGCCTTCATAGAGCGAAGTAATTCAAATTGAGCTAAAGTCTCAACCCCTTCAATGACGACTTCCAATCCTAATGCATGTAGAATGGTGATCATCGATTCGATGATCATACGACTCTTCAGATCATACTCTAAGGAGTTCACCAATAGACGATCAATTTTGACGATATCCAAAGGTAAGGCTTTCAAATATGCGAATGATGAATATCCGGTTCCAAAGTCATCCAAAGCTACTTGAATCCCAAGATCCTTTAATCGAATGAAAACCTTGATGACCTCCGCAGCATCTTGAACCAGGCTGCTTTCTGTAACTTCAAGTTTCAGTCGATGAGCAGAAACCCCACTGGCCACCAATTCCTGATGTAGGAATTGATACAATTCTTCACCACGGTTCGCTAATGAAACAAATGAAACATTAATACTGATGACCAAAAGCGGTGTATTTTCAATATCCCACTGTGACAAAACCTGTAAAGTACGTTGAATTACCCAATTGGTAATAGGAATAATCAGACGAGTCCGTTCTGCAATCGGAATAAACTCACCAGGGAATACCATTCCTAATTCGGGATGATTCCATCTTAGCAAGGCTTCAGAATCCGTTATTTTAGCGGTTCTGACATCATAAATTGGTTGAAAATAAAGTTCAAACTGTTTCTGATCGATCGCATTAGACAAGTCTCTTTCTAATTTTAGCTCACGGGTTTGGGCCTTCGCCATGCTCTCATTGTAGGCTTTGGTACAGTTGCGTTTTGTCTTGGCCACATAGAGTGCCGTTAAGGCATTATTTAGCATGGTCTCCATTAGCTGTCCAGGAGAACCAATGTCATAGCCGATACTGGCTGAGACCGAAATCAATCTGTTCTCGAGCAAAAACGGCTCAGCAATATACTGGCAAAGTTGTGTAGAAATCTGTTCAACAACCAATCTGTCATCAGTGTACAAAACCACGACAAACTCATCACCGTCGAAGTGGTATAATTCTCCGCGTGAATCAACTTTCTTTTGGATGCCGTGTGCAATCAGTTCGATGATCTTGTCACCCATACGATGACCAAAATTATCGTTTATTGAACCGAAATGATCGAAATCAATAGAAAGTAAACTAATTGGCCGTGTTGGGTTTAAGCGGTTTTGAATCTGCTCAAATTTTCTAAATGATGCACGATTTTTCAAGCCCGTTATTGAATCATATTCATTCAGGTACTCAATGCGAGTTTCGTTCTTTCTCCGCTCTTCAATATTTCGACTCGAGCCTATGACTTCAAGTTGTCCATTCTCTGTTAAGCGATAGCGAGACGACATTTCGACCCATACGGTGCTTCCGTCTTTGCAGGTTTGTTCAACTTCGTGACAAAAGATTGGACTATGGATGGGGTCGCTCATAAATGCTTTAACTCGTTCTTTATACCCTTCCATTAGGTTTTCGAGTGAATCTGGCGTAATGACCTGCTTGATGGATTGAGTCATCATTTCTTCAGCTGTGTATCCACGAAGTGATTCTACAGAAGGACTGACATATGTGTAACGATCTGTAGTTACGTTGTACACCCAGATCACATCCCCCATCATTGTAGTAATCAAACTCATGCTGTCTCGTTCTTTAGCTAAAGCTGCCTCCATTTTTTTTCTGGATGTTATGTCATTGATCGACAAAAGCATGGTAACTGATCCTTTATACATGGTGAATGAAGCCGAGAGGAGTGCCCAAAACTTTCGGTGTGACAAATCGAACAGCTCAATTTCAAAATCATAGATATGTCCATCGCGTTGCATTTGCTCATGGAAAGTCTTGCGGTCTTCCTTATTAACATAAAAATCCTCTGAAAAAAATACGGTTCCACCCGTTAAATCAAACTGTGCCATAGCCATTTTATTTCCATACACCAAGTTCTTGGTCACGGCGTCGATCAAAAGAATTGGAAAAGGAGCCTTCTCGATCAGGTTGTTGTATTGTTCATCACTACGGAATTCTTCTAAACGTTTATGATCTGTAATGTTAATATGAGATCCAACCATTAAAAGTGGTTTGCCTTGATCATCCCATTCGACCACTTGACCGCGATCTAGTACCCAGACCCATGAACCATCTTTGTGTTTCATCCGAGCTTCCATCTCGTAGAATTCAGTGTGTCCTTCAAAATAGGTCTCTAGTAATTTACCTGAATTTTTTAAATCGTCCGGATGAGAAAAAATCTCCCATGTTTTGATTGAAATTGGTTGTAGTTCATCCAATGTATAACCAATGATCTCAGCCCACCGGCTATTGAGTATCAGCTCACCTGTTTGAATGTACCATTGCCAAATACCAGGATTCAAAGTGCGCAAAACAGTCTCAGCGTTTTTGATGGATTTGTCGGTAATTGAAACAGAACTAGTCTTCAGTTTTTGAGAATTCATAGAACTCCTTTTTTAGGTCGATCACGCAATATAAAATTGCGTGTTCACTTACCTTATTATTCTACAAAAGAGTATTATTCATCTTTAGCGATAACTTCTTTATAACAATAGTATAACATTTTAGTTTTCTATCAAATGGCTTAGTTGCGAAAATATAACAATTTCACTCTTATTCATTTTTTGAATTTATTTAGAATTATCCTCTATTTAGATGCTTTGATCATTTGGCGAAGATCGAACTATGAAAACCAGCACCTACATCAAAACAAAGGGTAGTAATATAAAAAAGCCTTAATAAAGGCTTTTGATTTATCTGGCAGGGGTAGTAGGAGTTGAACCCACATCGACGGTTTTGGAGACCGGCGCTCTACCATTGAACTATACCCCTAAATGCCATTTAATTCTATCATAGGCAAGATTTCATTTCAAGAAAGAACTGTTATAATAAGCAGGTGAGGTGTCTATGAAAAACATCATGGATGAAAGCAGTCTGAATAGGTCCCTTGTACGTATGACCCATGAGTTGATAGAACGAAACAAAGGGGTCAATAATATGGTCCTTGTAGGAATTTTAACACGTGGTTATCCTCTAGCGCAGCGCATTGCCCATAATATACTTCAAATCGAAGGAACGACAGTTCCTGTTGTTGGATTAGACATTAAATCTTGGAGAGATGATCTTAAAGCTATGAAATATCCTCATCCTGAAATGTCTTTGGATGTCCAAGGTAAGACCGTTGTATTGGTGGATGATGTTTTATATAAAGGCAGAACCGTAAGAGCGGCAATCGATGGGATCATGAGTTATGGACGACCTACTTGTATACAATTGGCTGTCTTAATCGATCGAGGTCATCGAGAACTGCCCATCAGAGCGGATGTGGTTGGGAAGAATGTCCCGACTTCAGATAAGGAATCTGTTAAGGTTCATTTAAAAGAAATCGATGGGAGTGATAAGGTCATCATTCTAGAAGATAATGAGGAACTTAGACCATGAGTGGCTTTCAACTCTTTATGTTGATTGATATAGG
>CAZXTB010000025.1:0-263 GCA_964643535.1 uncultured Erysipelotrichaceae bacterium
TTCAACAAACACTACGGTCATACCTGTATCTTGACAGATGGCAATACGCTCAAACTTAGCAAATTTATCATTATCGATGATCTGTTTTAGAACCGTTTGTCCTATGGGTGATTTTTCATCATTGAGTGAGGTACTTAAAGCATTCAACATGGGCTCATCGATCTCATAGTTGGCTTTTAAACAAAGCGCTTTTACTGTTTTTGTGATCTCTGATGCGAGTATGGTTCTCATTTTAACTCCTTTCAATCAACTTCTTTGTCTTA
>CAZXTB010000025.1:273-981 GCA_964643535.1 uncultured Erysipelotrichaceae bacterium
CAACAATTGAACCAAAGCTATTGCTTGAAGTGCATCCACCATTAATCCTTTTAAGTGTTGCGGACTTAAACGAAGTCCATTGATGTTACAACCAGAAAGATCCATTTTAGAAAGTGAGGTCTCTGTAAAATCAGCCAAAGAGAAATCAACTAGAGTAGTTTTAAAATCACTTTGTCTACAGGATTGAAACGCCCCTTCAGTAAAATTACATTCTGTCATCTTAACACTCTCAAAAATGCTTTCACTGAAATCTGTGATTGAAAACTGAGACTTGCTAAACTCTGTGTATTTAAACTTCGACTTTCTAAAGACACTGCCTGTTCCTTTACATTGATCAAATTTAACCCGATGAAATAAACTTTGGCTTAACTCTACGTTGGATAGATCACAGTTTAAAAAGAGACAATCGATGAATTTTACTTTCTTAAGATCTCCACTAAATCGTACTCGATTAAACTCACATCCATTAAATTCCTCAACAAATCTTGCCTCAAAAGTAGGCTCATTGAAGATAAAATCTCGATATTTTCCATCGTCTGGTTTTATGGATTTATACTCCATCATCTCGGAAGAAAAGATGGGTTCATAAGGATTTTGTTGTTTCATTTAGGATCTCCTCTCTCATCTTCAAAGCTTCCCTAACACTTTATCATGAGTAAGGTCTAAAGTCATTGAATGATAAGAGAATCTAAACTTATTTCTTTTCAT
>CAZXTB010000025.1:991-2016 GCA_964643535.1 uncultured Erysipelotrichaceae bacterium
TTTCATTCTTGAGTAGACTATAATTGAAAATGGAATGATTAAAACAGGAGCAAGATGAATCTAATGAACACAAGAAAAAACATCAAGAATCAAGAATCCTTATCCAGCCTAGGCTTTGGGGCGATGAGACTACCTAAAATAGGTAAAGTGATCGATGAGGAAGCTTCTGAGAAGATTATCATCTCTGCGATTGAAAGAGGCGTCAACTATTTCGATACTGCCTATGTCTATCAAAATGGGAAAAGTGAAATCGTCTTAGGTAAGATCTTGGCTAAGGGGTATCGTGATCGCGTCAATATCGCCACGAAGATGCCTCCGTTTATGATCAGAAAGACAGCTGATTTCGATAAGATCTTCAATACTCAACTTCAACGACTTCAAACGGATCGAATTGATTATTATTTGATCCATATGCTGATGGATGTTTCTACTTGGGATAGATTAAAAGGTTTAGGCATCTTAGAATGGATCTCAGACAAAAAGAAAAGTGGACAGATTCGTAATCTCGGTTTCTCTTTTCATGGAACACAACAAGAATTTCTAAAGATCATCGATGCGTATGATTGGGATTTCACTCAGATCCAATACAACTTCATCGATGAGTTCAATCAAGCTGGTAAAGCTGGTTTATTATACGCCGCCAGTAAAGGCATTCCTGTCATCATTATGGAGCCTCTAAGAGGAGGAAAAATCGTATTTGGTTTACCTAAAGAAGTTGATAAGATCTGGAAAGAAATGACCCCAGAAAGATCTGTCGTAGAATGGGCTTTACGTTGGGTCTGGAATCATCCTCAAGTGTTGCTTCTTTTATCAGGTATGTCTACTCAAGAACAAGTCGACGACAACATCCGTATCGCAAACATCGCCGAAGCAAATACATTAACTCAACAAGAATTGGCTCTTTTTGATAAAGCACGTGAAATCATACGTGAAAAGACGAAAGTTCCTTGTACTGCCTGTGGGTATTGTATGCCTTGTCCTCATGGGGTAGATATTCCCGCAGTCTTTGCGGCCTATAATGACAA
>CAZXTB010000025.1:2026-4651 GCA_964643535.1 uncultured Erysipelotrichaceae bacterium
AATGACAAATATCTCAACAATAAAGGATTCAGTGCAATGTTTACTTATATGCAAAACACAGGGGCAATGACCAAACATCCTGCATATGCGTCACTGTGTCAAAGTTGTCATGCCTGTGAACCCCATTGTCCTCAAAGTATACAAATCAGTGATCGAATGAAAGATGTTAAAGATGATTTAGAAGGTCCTTTCTTTAAACCTATTGCCTATTTAGGCTCTAAGTTTATGGGATAAATACAAACTTAATAAAATTCATTAATTAAAAAACAAGAAGCATTATTGCTTCTTGTTTTATAGATTAAAGTCTTTTTTGAAGGCTTCTAGAGCACTCTTGAAGCAATCATATACAGGAATTTGATGTGTGGTTAAGCTTCCTACCACGTAAGAATTAAACCCAACAGGACATTCAATCCCACTGGCTTGATTACGAGGCAATCTCAAGTCAAAGAAAACAGGATAGATCTTAATGGCTTTACCTTGACGATATTTCTCTATCGCCATACCCAATTCAACCATGGTTCCAGTATCCCCACTAGCCAATTCAAAGAAGAAAACATTGGCGAGATCTACATGTTTGGCATCTTCTGTAAAAATGTCTTGAGATGATAAGACTTTCGTATTATCAAAAGGTAGATCGATGGGGTTTGCGACAAAATAATCCTTATGGTCTCCTTTTAGAGCCCAAAGCAATTTCCCTTCTTCTTGACGTTGTTTGATTTCAGCTTCTGAAAATAAGGGCCCCGCATTATAGATATAGATCATGATTCTCCTTAGTTGGATTTATTGATGGTGATGGAATAGCTTCCTATACCACGATATTTATGGGTGATTGGATCAAAGTCTTCATCCCCATTATAGGTAAATACGGTAAGAATGATAGGACTTACAATGTCTTTTGTACCTTCACAGCCATGAAGTTTAATCGAGGTAATGACAGTTTTATCGGTCATTTGTTTTTCAAGTAAGTGACTATACCAATGGTGTAGTGGTTGATTCACATCATCATAGATATACACTTCAATAAGATCGAAAATGGGGGCTGTATCTTTTGGAGATAAGATCATTTGATTGATCTTCTCCCCAGAACTTAAGGTAAAGCTCAATTCATATCCTAGTTTATACGTCTCGCTACCTTCGATGGCATCCCAATAACTGGGCCATACATTTTGAAAATAACCTGAAGGTAATTTTTCTTCTCGTGAAGCAAAAGCAGAATAGACCCCAACATCAACTTCATTCTTAAAGATTCCACTGGTTTCAGTCAATAAAACACGTGTACTATCATCATATAGACCTATAGTAATTGGATTATCATCTTGATAAGGTGGAAGTTGAACTTCGATTTCAAAGCTCGCTTTTAGATCGCCCATTCTAACGATCTCAACCATATAAGTACCTACTGTACTAAAATCTACATCCTCATTAAAAACAAAATTAGGATCTCCGATTAAGAGATCTAATTTAATCTCGATTGTTTCTTGATTACTATAGGTCATTAAAAGATAAGCTCCACTATAGTCAAGTTGTGTATCTTGATTAACGATATAGACGAGTTTAGTTGGTTTGGTTATAATCTCGATTTTGATGACATTTTTAGGAGTTACTCCACAAGAGCTTAACCCTATCAATGAGATCACCAATAGTACTACGATGAAGACTCTTTTCATATCTGCCTCTATCCAATTGAGATGGATTTTATACTTCTATTGTGCCATAAAAAAGATTACTTATCTACAATGTGCTAATCGGTTTCACTAATAAAAGGATTTCTTACCACCTTGATGATTTACATGCAGAGTTGTTCTTTAATAATAATTCTTAATGTGTAGAATTTATGATGATCATCCTCATTTAATTAGGACAAGTTATCGTAAATATCTCGTCAAGGATTTTCATATCATTTTTACTAAAGAGATAAGTGATCTGACGATCAGTATAGTAAATTCGGCCTCTGGTTAAATCACAGGATATGCTTAAATGAAATTCAATGTCTTTATGTTCATAGTGAAATATAAAATCGATAACTCCATCTTCATTTGTTTTATGAAAGACATCTTGAATTTTATTAAAAAACGCAGACTCTAATCCTTTTAAATGTTTAGGATCCTTTACTGTAATCATCCAAGGAACTGTGCTTTCACAAAATGATGTAATACACCAATGATCCTCTATCGTAACTGATAAAAGCTTTCCTTGACCTATATAGTCAAGATTAACAAATCCTGTTGAGACGCTATTGTATCCAACGATACACAGTGTAATAAGAATTAATCCAGAAGTATTATATGATATTAAAATTACAGACGGGGTGATGCAGCTTGAAGTGTAATAAGAATTAATCCTGAAATAACTATCTTTTTAATCATGTCTCCCACCTCATTACCCTTATTATCTTCTAATATAAATATAATGTCTACATACGATGAGTGTAGAAAGAGCCGTTTGAAGGGTTTACTTTTAATAATTCAATATGAACTTAAGAAAAGCATTAAGATAGTGCTTAAGTAAGGTTATGAATATTGTGTGATGTTTTGAATCTAATAAGGAGAAACTTACTGTAACTCTATCATTTCACGTAGACTTTTACTTGTACTGTATAAACCTTATCTTCATTCCCACTTTGAA
>CAZXTB010000025.1:4661-10989 GCA_964643535.1 uncultured Erysipelotrichaceae bacterium
AAAAGACTCTTCCGATAAAACAGTCGTTGCACTTACTTTTATGGTTGCTGTTCCTTTTTCAAGTGCGGTAATGAATAAACCTGAGACGAAAAT
Organism: uncultured Erysipelotrichaceae bacterium; assembly: GCA_964643535.1. GTDB lineage: Bacteria > Bacillota_I > Bacilli_A > Erysipelotrichales > Erysipelotrichaceae > UBA2212. The sequence continues at coordinate 4,755 of CAZXTB010000025.1, forward strand.
TACATTATTATTGGTAAGGATATCGACTTTCTGATCTTTCCAGCCAACCACCATCGATCCCCCTTCATTAGGATAGATTATTTTAACTTCAATCGTTTCTCCAAGTGAAAGAGGATAGATTTTTTCTACTCTAATATTTTCAGGAGGATATTTAGGATCACAACCTGAAAGCAAGAAAAGCAAAACACCCATTAAACCCAGAAGAAAGCTTTTGTTTTTCATTCTTGAGTCTCCTTTATTCCTAAGTAAACCTCAACAAAGAAATTTAAGTAATGACTACTAATACTTGTGTTTAGTCGTAATTTATAACAATTTTATTTGTTCGTATTAGATAAATTTCTCATGATTTCTCAAAAATACATCAACGATCATAGGATCAAAATGAGACCCTGCTTCTTCTTTAATCAAATCAACGGCCTTTTCATGAGGATAGGCTTCTTTGTATGGTCTCTTCGTTGTCAAAGCATCATAAACGTCACATAAGGCCATAATTCTAGCACTAAGAGGAATATCATTACCTTTTAATCCATCGGGGTAACCTGACCCATCAACACGTTCATGATGAGATCTTGCGATATCAAATCCCATGTTGATAAACTCATTATGAGGATAACTCTTTTGGATCTTCTCTAGGATATCACTACCTATTAAAGTATGGCTTTTCATGAGTTCAAATTCTTCTTGATCAAGTTTCCCATTCTTATTTAAAATCGTATCGCTTATTCCAACTTTTCCAATGTCATGTAAAATACTCGCTACCTTAATAACAGCTACGAAGATTTCTCTGGTTGTATCTAGTGATTTATATACATTATCTTCAAGATGATCAGCGATAATTGCACAATATTTACCAACGTTTTCAGTATGTACACCCGTATTATGATCTCTGGTCTCAACGAGTTTCGCTAAGGCAAAAACAATTTCTATGTTTATTTTAGTAATGTCTTGAGTTTGTTTGTAGATTTCATTCTTTAAATCATGATTGTATTTATTTATTTTTAAGTTACTTAGAAAGTTTTTTCTTTTAATAACTTCAAAATTATAACTACCTACCATTCCAATAATATTGGCTCCCATAAAAAACATTGAAGAGTAGATCAAATCTGAGGTAATAACACCATGATAAAGTACATACCCAATAAAATACAATACAAAGGTTATCCAACCACCTATAGCAGAATGAACATAATCCAGTTTTATCAAAAGATACCCTGAGAAGTAAATCATAAACATCCCACCATAATAGATAAAATTATCAGGTTTAATGATGAGCATTACAGATATACCAGCCCCAGCAAGAATAAAATTAAACATCATTAGTCTTTGATTCATTTCAATAAAGAACTTTTTATACGTTAAGAAAACAGTTATTAGAAACATAGGAATAACAATACAAAAGCGAATGAATAATAAAACATTCAAGTATTCCTTGAGTAGATAGTAATCAGAAATAGAAAAGAGAGCATATAAAAATGAAAAAACATAAAGAATGGTTCTGATCTGTTTCAAGTCTACATTATTAATGTCATTTCTATAAAGCTTTTCAATATGATGATCAAAGCCATCTTTATAAGGCATAAAGCAATCTCCTTTGGTAAACTTAGCACTTATACATTGTATTTAGAATTGGATTCTTCTAGTATATATTAGCACTTATTAAAGATAAATGAAAACAAAAATATAATAAATTATAGTTTACTTAGGATGAAATTTAATATTATTGACTATTCGCCAAAGATTATATTATCCAATAAATGAAATATCTTCGTTTCTTTACCACATTCCATCCTAAGGGATCTATAAGTATGAACCCAAAAACATATTTTATAGTGCTCCACTTTCAGATTAACTTGATATATGTATTCATTAAAAAGAATATTAACCCTTCAGACGATTTTGAGAAATCTTACCATGGATTGACTAAAAGTATGTCTTTAAATTCCGTTAACTCAAAGGTCATATCGAAGACCCCTTCATCCCAAGCAGGTGCACGAAAGAATGTATTAAAAACGCGAACTCCTTGATAATTCTCATAGGATACGATCATTACATTTAGTGTTTTGTAAACAGCTTCATAATCGTAGATTTCTGTAAAATAATTTTCTGTATAAATGTCTTTCATTTTTTGGATAATAATGGATTTATAGTCAGATTCTGATTTAAAAGCATCCGCAAAGGTAAAGAGTGTTCCGTCGGGTTTATAGGTGACTCTAACGGTTTTTGTTTCATATATCTCATTATTAATGAGGCTAAGTTGACTAATCACGTTCATATAAGGACCAGCCGGTTGAGCATCAAATTCATAATAGACTTTTTCTTTCTTATCTTTAACAGCTTGATCAATCAAGAGTTGATCAGAGACCATTATTTTGGTTCGAAGATTAACATAGAAATCAGAAAGTTCAGTATTGGTCGTGATTATTTTCGAGATCTCAGTCTGATCTTTCGTTTCCACACTGATCACTGTATTGACGGGAACAAGGTAATTCGATCTCTTTTCGATCGTCGTATCTGTAAATAGATTTACTTTTGAAGAAAAACGTTGTTGGAAAGCCAGGACTCCCTTTAATTTCTCAAAAGGAATTTCAATGGTTACAGTTGTAAACTCATCGTAAAACTCCGGGTATGATTGATCAAAGAACAAGATCAGTGAATATGGACTTATTGCGAAATTGATGTCACCTCTAATACCTGTAAACCCACCATTGTATTGGTACCAATGTTCATAATAGCTAGGATTTGGATCTGTCTTTCCAACAGCGTCCATAAGTATAAACTCATTGATCAAGCTAACATAATCGGTACCGTTGACAAACAAATCGCTTAGATGGACTTCATCTCCAGTATTGAGATCAAAAGTCTTAGTTTTGGTATAAGAAAAATCACCCTCTTGGTAATCGAAGGCATCAGGATAATTAGTATAAAATGTTGCTCTTACACCAATGGACAACAGGTTATCATAATTGAACCAATCACCCGTATTAATGCTTATATCCTTAATTTTCAACCCATCTTTGGGATATTGTTTAAACATGCCAGCATAAGCAGGTAATGCATCCGGATCACTATAGGTCTTGAACTTATCTACCATTTCTTTAATCGCAAGATTTATCTTGTCTTCGACTGCCTTATCTTTTAAACCGTGGTATTCATAAGCACTCCAGCTTATTTTAACGCCATTAGGTGATACTTCACTTCCATATTGATTCCAGTCACTTTCCATCTTGTTATATGTCCAATATGTAAGCGAATCGCTTTGAGAAATCGTACCTTTAGGATCTTCAAAAGGTACCACTTGAGGATGTGGAATCTCTGGTAAACTAGGTAATTCAATGACTGTTTCAGTGTTTACACAAGCACTCAAACTAATAAATAAACTAAGCATTAGAATGAGCTTTTTCATTTGATCTTGACGTAACCAGCATTTTCCATTAATTGCTGGCCTTGATCAGATAAAATATAGTCAACGATCTTTCTGACAGGACTATCCACGATTTCATTTTTACGAAAGACCGCATAATAGGCAGTGCCTATTGGATAAGAGGCTTTGGTAATATTTGTAGGGTTTGCTTCGATGCCATTAATTTTAAGCATCTTCACGTTGGGATTGTATTCCATATCGGTGACATAATAATAAAACGAGTAACCTATCGCATCTGGAGCATTATCGTATTGAGCTACAGAAGAAATCAATCCTTCCATATAATCTAGGATCCAACTTTGAGGGGCACTCATTGGGGTAAGATCCTTCATGACCAAATCAAGAAAACCAGTTTGTGATCCTGAATTAATGGGGCGTTGTAGAGCTCTGATGGAGACATCATCTCCCCCCACTTCTTTCCAGTTGGTGATCTCACCAGTGTAGATTTTACGAACTTGTTCCAAGGTCAATGATTCAACAGGATTGTCTTTGTTGACCAAAAATACAAATGCCTCGGCTGTAATAGGAATGATCTCTAGATCGACTTTAGCAGCCTTAGCTGCTTGTATTTCTTCTTCAGAAGGACTTGTCACAAAAATCAGTTGGGCTTTACCTTCGATAAGATTCATATACGCTTGATGGGTCTTATTATGTAGAATATAGGGACGTACTTCTTCGATGGTTTTCTCAGTTAAAGTCGCTACCAAAGCTTCATCCAAAGGAATTGTGACGGTTGATCCGTCCATGACTGGTAATGTCTCTAAAGTAAAATACAAAGGTTTAACGATAACCTGTTTCGTTGAACATGCTCCCAATATTAATGCCAAAACAATAACGATTACTTTTTTCATTTTCCACCTCATTTTCTACTTTACCATAACAATATTCGAAATAATCTAATAAATAGTAAAATTGCTTTACTAATCTGTTTTATGTTGTCGAAAAGGTGTAACTCTATTTCTTTGATGCTTTGTTTTGGATGATATCTTTTATTACCTTAAAAAAATCCTTTTAAATAAAGGACTCTTTTAAGATTGATAATTCAAAGGAGCGGATGATGAGAATCGATTGCTTTAACTCACCAATTTAGCTTTGCCTTCCAATCTTAAACAAATCATCAAATTCTTCCTCGTTTTTAACCGTCTCTGATTCTTTTTATAGTCAGAGGAATATTTAATATACTTTTATAATCTATCCCTATGATACTTTAAAAGGAAATTTGCTTTTGGTAACAAACTCTGATTATAAAACATCCCTTTTTTGTGTTAAAATTTGTAAAAGATAAGTCTATTTTGGAGGAACAAATGGGACACATCACTTCACGTAATCAATACGAAAACCTCGTTGCACGGCTCAACCGCTTCCCACAAGGGGCTCCACCCAGTGAGACACTGTATAAGTTGCTCAGTGTGCTTTTTAGCGAAGAAGAAGCACAGTTAGTATCATTATTGCCTGTACAGGCATTTACCGCTGATATCGCTTCAAAACGGGCGAAGAAACCGGTGGAAGAATGTGAAGCATTGCTGGAAGGACTGTCTTCCCGGGCTCTTTTGTTGGACTGGGAAAAAGATGGCGTGCGCTATTATATCTTACCGCCGCCTATGGCAGGATGGATCGAGTTTTCGATGATGCGGGTGCGTGAGGATATCGATCAGCACACCCTTGGTCAATTGCTCTATCAGTATATGAACGTCGAAGAAGATTTCGTACGTAATTTGTTTTTTGGATCCGACACCAAAATCGTCAGAGCCTTCGTTAATGAAGAAGCACTAAAAGCCAATAAGTCAGATGACAACATCTTGGAAATAATGGATTATCAACGGGCAACACACGTCATCAATTCATCTGAACACATAGGAATCGGTGTTTGTTACTGCCGTCATAAAATGGAACATGTTGGAAAAGACTGTGGTGCTCCAAAAGAAATATGCATGACCTTTGGAAATGTGGCTGATTCCTTGATCCGATCCGGATATGCACGAAGAGTAGAAAAACAGGAATGTCTAGACCTGTTGGATGTGGCTTACTCGCACAACCTTGTTCAAATTGGCGAGAATACAATGAACCACGTTTCGTTTATCTGTAATTGCTGCGGATGCTGTTGTGAAGCGTTGCTTGCGGCCAAGAAATTCGGCACCAGTGCGACCATCGCCACCACCAACTTTCTACCCACAGTCGATACTGGACGATGCACCTCTTGTCAGGCCTGTGTAAACGTATGTCCGATGGACGCACTGAGCTTTGTGGATGGGGTACTGACCTTGGATGAAGACATGTGTCTGGGCTGTGGAGTTTGTGTGCGCAATTGTGCCTTTGAAGCACTGTCATTGGTTGAAAAGAAGTCTCGGATGATCACACCGGTCAACACTGCCCATCGCGTCGTATTGATGGCGATTGATAAAGGGATGTTGGGCGATTTAATGTTTGATAACAGTTCTCTGGCCTCCCACCGAATAATGGCCGGTGTTGTCAACGTCATCCTTAGACTGCCCCCTGCTAAACAATTGTTGGCCAACCAGCAGATTCGCTCGAAATATCTGGCACGAATGATCGAAAAAATTTAAGAAAAGTCAGCAGAAATGCTGACTTTTTATTTTTGCGAATCTGGAGTAATCCTTTTAATGTAGAATCACTATTTCTTCCATAACCGCATACCCCGCTCTTTAATTCGTTCCACAATGACATTTTATATGAGACTCATCCATTTCTATACACTTCAATTATGGAGAACAAATGATTTGTATAGTCAGAGATCTAAAAAACCATGAAAAAAGCCCTGAAACAGGGCTTAGAATGTATCCAATGGAGCGGATG
>CAZXTB010000026.1:0-4028 GCA_964643535.1 uncultured Erysipelotrichaceae bacterium
TCGAAAGAAAAACAACTTGACGAAAGAAATAAGCAAGTTACTGACAAACTATCAAGTCTAGAGAAGATGGAAAAGGATCTGCAAGACAAAATTGACGTGCAGATCGTCGAATTAGAACGTGTCGCAGGCATGAGTGCCGCAAGTGCGAAACAAGAATTACTGGATGTGGTTAAACACAAAACCAGAAACGAAATTGAAGCTTATATCCGCGATGAAGAAGATCAGGCGAAATCCAGAGCTTCCGACGCCGCGAAAGAAATCATTGGGACAGCGATTCAAAGATATGCTCAAGAAGAAACGATCGAGCGTACCGTTAGTGTCGTCAACTTACCTAATGATGAAATGAAGGGAAGAATTATTGGTCGAGAAGGCCGTAATATTCGTGCCATCGAACAGGCAACAGGGGTCGATCTATTGATCGATGATACTCCTGAAACCATTACGATCTCATGTTTCGATCCGATCCGTCGTGAAGTTGCGCGTCAAGCTTTGGAAATTCTGTTGAAAGATGGACGTATTCAACCTGGACGTATCGAAGAAGTTGTAACTCGTGTACAAGGTGAACTTAAAGAATCCATCATCAAGACAGGCGAAGAAGCCTTGTTTAAACTGGGTATCGGAAAAGTTGATCGTGAAATCGTTGAACTCGTTGGACGTATGCGTTATCGCTATTCTTATGGTCAAAATGCCTTATCTCATATCATGGAAGTCTCTAAAATTGCCGGCATTATGGCCGTTGAACTGGGACTCAATCAACAATTGGCCAAACGTGCTGGTTTGTTGCATGATATCGGTAAAGCCCTTGACTTTGAAATGGAAGGTAGCCACGTTGAATTGGGTGCTAAGATCGCCAAGAAACATGGTGAGCATCATGTCATCGTTAACTCCATCGAGTCACATCATGGAGATGAAAAAGCAGACAACATCTATTCCTTATTGGTTCAAGCTGCAGATACACTAAGTGCTGCACGTCCTGGAGCACGTTATGAAGGTATGGAAAACTATATTAAACGTCTTGAACAATTAGAAACCATCGCCAATTCATTTGAAGGCGTTGAAAAAACCTATGCGATTCAAGCTGGTCGCGAAATCCGTGTCATGGTTATGCCTGATAAACTAGATGATTTGGGTTGTCATCGTGTAGCACGTGAAATCAAAGAAAAAATCGAAGCAGAAATGACCTATCCTGGTCAAATCAAAGTCACGGTCATCCGTGAATCTAGAGCACAGGAAGTCGCTAAGTAATGAAGATATTGTTTATCGGTGACATCGTCGGTAAATCAGGAAGGGCAACAGTCAAAGAACTGTTGCCTTCTTTGCGTAGTGAACACGCCATAGACTTGGTCATTGCGAATGGTGAAAATGTAACTCACGGTAAAGGCATCAACGAAGCACACTATAAAGAGATCCTATCTTATGGAATCGATGTGGTAACCTTAGGCAATCATGCCTTTTCTAAGTCAGAAATCTTCAACTACATCGAGAAAGTAGATCGTTTGGTTCGTCCATATAACATTACTCCTATGGATGTAGGTAAAGGTTATATCGAAGTGGATGTTAAAGGATCAAAGGTTATCGTATTAAATCTATGTGGATCCATTTTTATGAACAATGTAGAAGAGACTCCTTTTGATTCTATGGCGAAACTATTACCTGTATTTAAAGATAAAATTGTCATTGTCGATCTTCATGCGGAAGCCACCAGTGAGAAAATTGCTTTTGCTCATCAGTTTAAATACACATGTAGTGCTGTTTTAGGGACGCATACGCACGTTCAGACAGCGGATGAACGATTGATTGGTTCATGTGCCTACATCAGTGATGTAGGAATGACTGGCCCCTACAACAGTGTCATAGGTCGAGACATCACTGAAGTATTGGATAAATTCAAGGGATTTGAAGTCAAGACCTTTACTGTATCTGAAGATAAGGCCCAATTTTGTGCAGTTTTAATTGATATTGATGAGTCTAATCGAAAAGCTAGATCTATAACCCGTCTTCAAATTCGTCCTTAATCTTGTGAAAAAATAAAATCATGCTATAATTGTTTCGTTAAAGGAGGATTTAATAATGCCAGTTGTTGTAACAAAAGATATTTGTATTGGATGCGGTGCCTGTATCGGCGTCTGCCCTACAAGCGCGTTGTCCTTAGATGCGAATGGGTTGGCTGAATGCGAGGAATCAATCTGTATCGATTGCTTGGCTTGCATTGGTGTTTGCCCGACTTCAGCCATTAGTCAAAAGTAAAACCAAGCACAGCTTGGTTTTTTTAAGGAGTCCTATGAGTAAAGACTGGAATCTTCCTAATTTAAAAATGGCTCAAAAAAGAACCATCGACGATACCTTAATCGAAAGATCGCTTTTTGAGATACCAGAGCAATACATTAACATCGGTCAAGACAAGACCTATTATCTTCGTACTTATGGCTGTCAAGCCAATGAACGAGACAGTGAAACCATCAAAGGTATCTTAGAGAAGATGTCTTTTAAGCAATGTGAAGATATGAATGAAGCCGATGTGATCATTTTCAATACTTGCGCCATAAGAGAAAATGCGGAAAATAAAGTGTTTGGTGAGATTGGAAATGTAAAGGTCATTAAGCAGACTCGACCTGATGTTGTTTTAATGGTGGGTGGCTGTATGACTCAAGAAGAAAATGTGGTCAATCGTTTACTTAAAACCTATCATCAAGTGGATGTAATCTTTGGGACGCATAATGTACATCGTTTACCTCAACTCTTAGTCCAAGCTTATTTTAGTAAAGAAAGAGTCGTAGAAGTTTTCTCTAAAGAAGGGGAAGTCTATGAGAATCTTCCTGTTTCTAGAAACAATAAAAGCAAAGCATGGGTCAACATCATGTATGGATGTGATAAATTCTGTACCTATTGTATTGTTCCTTATACCCGTGGAAAAGAACGTTCTCGTTTAAAGGAAGATATCTTACTCGAAGTTGATGATTTGGTTAAACAAGGCTTTAAAGAAGTTACTTTGCTTGGTCAAAATGTCAATGCCTATGGGAAAGCTCTCAATCTAGATTTTGATTTCGCGGATCTTTTAGAAAGTGTAGCCCAAAAAGACATTCCTCGAGTACGATTTATGACCAGTCATCCTTGGGATTTTACCGATAAGTTAATAGAAATCATCGCTAAAATGCCCAATGTGATGCCGTTTATCCATTTACCATTACAATCAGGTAACAATGAAATATTAAAGATTATGGGGCGAAGATACACCAAAGAAGACTATATGGCCATATTTAATAAACTTAAAGAGAAAGTACCTGAGATTGCCTTATCTACCGACATCATTGTAGGATTTCCTAATGAGACCGAAAGTCAATTTCAAGAAACATTAGACATGATCGATGTTTGTCAGTTTGATAATGTTTATTCGTTTATTTACTCTGCACGTGAAAAAACACCTGCGGCTTCTATGATTGATAACGTAAGTCAAAGTGAGAAAAGTGATCGTTTACAAAGACTCAATAAAAGAATTGGAATCCATGCCTTGATGCACAATCAAAACATGATGGGAAAGATCGTTCGAGTTTTGGTAGATGGTCCATCAAAAAAGAATTCAGATATTTATAGTGGGTATACAGAAACCAACAAACTGGTAAACTTTAAGCCTACGACGAATTGTATCGGGGAAATCATCCTTGTCGAGATCATATCAGCTAAAACTTGGACACTTCAAGGGAAACAAGTGTAGTGGACTATCTTATCAGATGCTTTTGTACTATAATAACTACATCAGATAACTGTTGCAGTTTAGGAGGAATATAATGGAACAAATACGCCTTTTCGCTTTAGGGGGTTTAGATGAGGACGGTAAGAATCTTACTGTCATCGAAATAAATGATGATATTTTTGTCATCGATGCTGGATTAAAATACCCAGTAGCTGATCATTTAGGAATTGAAATGATCATCCCAGACTTTACATATTTAATTCAAAACAAACATAGAATCAAAGCAGTATTCATTACTCAAGGTCATGACGATGTCATGGCTGCTTTACCTTATCTA
>CAZXTB010000026.1:4038-4735 GCA_964643535.1 uncultured Erysipelotrichaceae bacterium
AAGCGAGAGTACCAGTTTATACAACACCGCTAACCGCGATGATTCTTGATAATTTGTGTAAGCAATACGAGTTAAAAGATGTAGAGATACATCGTATTAAACGTAACGGATCCTTTACGGTAGGTTCTAGAAAGATCCGTACCTTTGGAATCACTCATTCTATGGCAGATGCTTTTGGGATGGCTTTATGGACTGAATATGGTTGGATCGTTTATACCAGTGAGTTCATCATCGATTTTGATGTTCACAATGAAGCCTTTCAATGTGATATCACCGAATTCTCTGAGTTAGGTAAACAAGGTGTTTTTGCTTTATTGACGGAATCTGTTGGTTCTGATCGTGCTGGGCATACTTCACCAAGTCACAAGATTGCTTCCTATTTCGAAAAAGCCCTAGATGAAGCAACCAATCGTATTATTGTCACGCTTTATGAACAAAACGTTTATCGTTTGATTGAAGTTTTAGATCTTGCTGCTAAATACAAAAAAAAGGTGTTCTTTTATAACGATGAACAACGTGATCTTTTAAGATTGGTTGAAAAATTAGGATACTATAGAATGCCTGTGGGTATTGAGGTAAGTCGTGAGAATTTCAACAATACTCGAGATGATTTGATTATTTTAGTTTCAGGAAGTGGACCTAAAGTATTCAATACGATGTATAAAATAGCCACATTAGAAGATAAACTCATCGAACT
>CAZXTB010000026.1:4745-10971 GCA_964643535.1 uncultured Erysipelotrichaceae bacterium
ACGGTCGTTATCTTATCACCTATGGTTCCAGGGACCGAAAAAGAATCGGGTCGTATGGAAAATGAACTTTACAAAGAAGATGTTTCGATCATCACCTTAGATCGTAAGAAAGTTATGTCTATGCATGCCTCCATTGAGGATCTTAAGATGATTACGTATTTATTAAAGCCAAAATACTATATTCCGATTCATGGAGAATATCGTCATTTGATCAACAATGCGAATGTGGCTTTAGATATGGGCTATCAAGCCAATAAGATCATCGTCTTGGATAATGGACAAATCGCCCTTTTCAAAGAAGGTGAACTCAAAGACATGACTCAGTTGATCAAACTTGAAGAAATCATGATCGATGGGAATGAACATTTAGACCTTTCAGGCTTGATTCTAAAGGATAGGGAACTACTATCAACGGATGGGGTCATCGTCATAGGTATGGTCATTAATTTCAACTCCAAGGCAGTTATAGGAGGACCAGACGTACAATCTCGTGGTGTCATTTATCTCAAGGACGCTGATTACATTGTAAAAGAGTTAGGCAATATTTTCGAGAATAGTATCAATGAATATGTGGCTGCTAAAAAATATGATAATATGGCTGTTCGTGTCGAAGCGAAAGATCGTATGCAGAAGTACTTAATGAAAGAAACTGGGAAACGACCATTGTTGCTACCAGTCATTGTTGAACTCAATATCCCTGAATAAATATGGCACGGAAAAATAAAACAAAAGAAACCAAGTTGTTGATCTTCATTTATTCTCTAATCGCATTGTCGATTCTTTTAATCGCAGCTGCTCGTTTTGGATTGGTAGGGGAGTTCTTTGATGATTTTATGATGATTCTATTTGGTTCAGGATTCAATAAAGTCTTATATGGTGTTTTTAGCTTGTTCTTCCTTTATACCTTAATCTTTAGAAAATGGCCTGTTTTTAAACTTAGAATTTGGTTTTCGATTGTCCTATTTACACTCAGTATTTTACTGTTTAATGCCATACTAAGATCAGCGAGTCCTTCAACGATTGGAGATTGGTTGAATAAACTAGGCGATATCTTCACAAAAGTAGAAAGCGATGAGGGTGGATTTTTCAGTATTGGCTTATATTCCTTATTTAATGTTATGGTCGCGCGCACTGGTACCATCATCGTAGCTTTTGTTTTCTTCATCATCGCATCCGTACTTCTGATTGATTATCATCAATTGTGGCCTAATTTAAAACGTAAAGAAAGAAAAGTAGCGGATGTCGTTGAAGACGATGATCGACCTTTGTTTATCGAACCGGATGAACCAATGCCTAAACGAAGAGCTATAAAGGAAACCATCATCGCTGATGTTCCTACAACCTCTGCAGCAACCATCCACAGTATTGGAAACTATACATTACCCTCCATAAATCTATTGGAAGAAGTTACTCTAAAAAACAAATCCGTTGCAAATCAAAATGCGGCAGTTGTTAAAGGAAAACGTTTAATTGAGATCTTAAATCAATTTGAGATCAACGCAACTTTGATAGGTACTCATATTGGTCCTGCAGTAACTAAATTTGAAGTTAAACCAGATTCAAACATCAAGATTTCTAAAATTTCTTCCATTCAAGACAACATTAAAATGGAACTTCAAGCTAAGGAGCTTCGTATAGAAGCGCCTATTCCTGGAAGAAATGCCGTTGGGGTTGAAATCCCAAATGTTGAAATGATTCCTGTTCGTATGAGTGAAATGATGAAAGATCCTACCATAGGCGATCGTTCTGCTAAAAAACTTCTTGTTCCTTTAGGCAAAGACCTGATGGGTAAGGTTGTTTATACTGAACTCGATAAAATGCCTCATCTTTTAATCGCTGGGGCAACAGGTAGTGGAAAGAGTGTCTGCATCAATGCATTCATTTGCACCATACTCTTAAGAACTTCACCTGATGAAGTTAAACTTTTATTGATTGATCCAAAGAAAGTTGAGTTCGTTGCTTATCAAAAGATACCTCACTTGATTTGTCCTGTTATTTCTGATGCGACTGAAGCGGCTAAAGTACTTAGAGTCATCGTCAATATGATGGAGAATCGTTATGAAGTCTTTTCTAAAGTAGGTGTTAGAAACATTACTACATATAATGAGCTCTTAGTAAAACAACCTCAAGAACATTTAGAATTTATGCCTTGGATTGTGGTCATCATCGATGAATTGGCTGATTTGATGATCGTCGCAGGAAAAGAAGTAGAATCGAGTATTCAACGTATTACGCAATTGGCGAGAGCAGCAGGTATACATTTAATTGTAGCGACCCAACGTCCATCAACGGATGTTATTACGGGCATCATCAAAGCAAATATTCCATCACGTATCGCATTTGCAGTATCCAGTGGAATAGATTCAAGAACCATCTTAGATCATGTAGGTGCTGAACGCTTATTGGGCTATGGAGATATGTTGTTTTTCCCAGTAGGGGAACCATCCTCAATTCGTATCCAAGGGGTCTATGTCTCCGATGAAGAAGTTAGAAGATTAGCCGATGCGACCTCTATTCAACGTAAACCAAATTTCGATGATGCTTTCTTGCATCTCAACGATCCTGAAGAAGAATCTGGTTTTAAAAACTTAACTGAAGATCCTCTTTATGAGGAAGTAAAACAATTTGTTCTGGATACCAGAAGGGCATCCACATCGACCATTCAACGTCATTTTGGCTTAGGTTATAACCGTGCAGCCCGTATTATGGACATGCTTGAACAAAAAGGAATCATAGGACCTCAGCAAGGTTCTAAACCTAGAGACATCTATGGGAAGAATAGCGAAAGCGATTTTTAATTAAAATCGCTTTTTTTTCTGCTCATCAATTGACTTTATGCGTTATAAAATATACACTAAAAGTGGCAAGTTTTGCCATGGAGGAATGTAATGAAGAAGATTCTAGCTATTTTATCTGTTCTTCTCATAGTAGTAAGCTTGACTGCTTGCACTAAGAAAGAAGAAACTCCTACCTATGAATTGGCATTGGTTACCGATATCGGTACAATCGATGACAAATCCTTTAATCAAGGCGCATGGGAAGGTGTTAAGCAGTATGCAGACGAAAACGATATCACGTATAACTACTACAAACCAACTGAAGCATCTACCGCTGCTTACGTTGAAGCCATTGGTTTGGCTGTTGACGGCGGAGCTAAAGTTGTAGTTACTCCTGGTTATATGTTTGCTCCTGCTGTTTATGAAGCACAAACATTGTATCCTGAAGTTAAGTTCGTTTTATTAGATGCTGATCCACATACTGAAGACTACGCTACTTTCAAAATTGAAAACAATGTTTATGCCATCTATTATGCTGAAGAACAATCCGGCTTCTTGGCAGGTTATGCTGCTGTTATCGACGGATATACTTCATTAGGCTTTATGGGCGGTATGGCTGTTCCTGCTGTTGTTCGTTTCGGCCACGGCTTCGTTCAAGGCGCTGAAGTTGCTGCTGCTGAACTCAATGTTAACGTTACTGTTAAGTATGAATACTTGAATAGTTTCGCTCCAGATGCTGCTCATCAGACAAAAGCTGCTGGCTGGTATTCTGAAGGCGTCGAAGTTATCTTCGCTGCTGCCGGCGGTGCTGGTTTGTCCGTTATGGCTGCTGCTGATGCTGCTTCTGCCAAAGTTATCGGTGTTGACGTTGACCAGTCTTCCAACTCGGCTTCCGTCATTACTTCAGCTACAAAGGGTTTAACAACCTCCGTATTTGCTGCTTTGACAGACTTCTATGCTAACACCTTCAAGGGTGGAACCATTGTTACTTTAGATGTAACAAAAGACGGCGTTGGCTTGCCAATGGCTACTTCCAAGTTCACCACTTTCAATCAAGCAAAATATGACGAAATCTTTGACAAATTAGTTGCTGGCACAGTTGTCGTCAAAAAAGATGCTGCTAAAGTTGTTGATCTAGTTGTACCTCACGTTGTAGTTACAGTCGTAGGTGTTGAATAAGTTAAATTAGGCGGATGAAAATCCGCCTTTTTTTATGCCCATAGATAGTTTATTTTTGGTATAATTTGTCAAAAGGAGTTCATCATGGAGTATGTCATCGAACTAAGAAATATAACCAAAGTTTTTCCTGGGATTATTGCTAATGACGATATAACGCTCAAGGTCAAAAAGGGAGAGATCCATGCCTTGCTTGGAGAAAATGGGGCAGGTAAATCCACACTGATGAGTGTGCTTTTCGGTTTGTATAAACCAGAAAAGGGCTCTATTTTCATTAAGGGTGAAGAAGCGCATATCGCAAATCCAAATGATGCCAATCGTTATGGGATTGGTATGGTGCACCAACACTTTAAACTGGTTCATAACTTTACAGTCTTAGAGAACGTTATTTTAGGGGTAGAAACCGTAAAGAACGGAACACTTGTTATGGCAGAAGCCAGAAAAAGAGTTCTAGAGCTGTCTAAACGATACAACTTATTTATTGAGCCGGATCATTTGATTTCTGATATATCGGTTGGTATGCAACAACGTGTAGAAATATTGAAAATGTTGTATAAAAACAACGATATATTGATTTTTGATGAACCTACAGCTGTTTTAACCCCTCAAGAGATCGATGAATTAATGAAGATCATGAAGGAACTTATCACAGAAGGTAAGACCATTCTATTCATTACTCATAAACTCAATGAGATCAAAGCTGTGGCTGATCGTGTTTCCATCTTACGTAAAGGCAAATTGATCGATACAGTGGATGTCGCGACAAGTACCAAAGAAACTCTTTCTGAGTTGATGGTAGGACGTAAAGTCTTGTTAGAAGTCAATAAAGAACCTGCTCAACCAAAAGAAGTCATTATGGAAGTAAGTCATTTATCGATGAAATCTAAACATCATGGGAAAGACAGTGTCAATGATGTTAGTTTCAAAGTGAGAAGAGGGGAGATCCTTTGTATCGCTGGAATCGAAGGCAATGGACAAACGGACTTGGTTTACGGGATTACTGGGCTTCAAAAACTAAGTGGTGGTAAGATCTTGTACAAAGGGGTCGATTTGGCCACCAAGTCGATACGTTATCGCTCATTAAACAAGATTGCCCATATTCCAGAGGATCGTCATAAACACGGTCTAGTACTTGATTATAATTTGGCTGAAAACTTAATATTACAAACGTATTTTACACCTAAATTCCAAAAGAATGGTTTTCTGAAATTTAGAGAAATATATGAACACGCAGATAAAATGATTCAGCGCTTTGATATTCGATCAGGTAGTGGTTCTCGTTCTATCACGAGAAGCATGTCGGGTGGTAATCAACAGAAAGCCATTTTAGCGAGAGAACTAGATATCAATCCAGATCTTTTGATCGCTGTTCAACCTACACGTGGTTTAGATGTAGGTGCGATTGAATACATTCATAAGACCTTAATAGAACAACGTGATGCTGGCAAAGCGGTCTTACTGGTATCTTTGGAGCTCAGTGAAGTTATGAGCGTCAGCGATCGTATCTTGGTCATCTATGAAGGGGAATTGGTTGGTGAAGTAGATCCTGCCAAAGTAACACAACAAGAACTTGGTCTCTATATGTCTGGTTCTAAGAGGGAGAAAGTCGAATGAAGAAATTTCTATTGAATGCGGGCGTTCAAAAAATATTCGCCGCATTACTTGCGATCCTCTTTGGTTTGGTGTTTGGTGTGGTTATTCTTTTTATCGCAAGCTTCTTTATATCTAAAGTTTCTTATCCTATGGATGCCCTATATACCATCGTAACTGGTGGATTAAGATTCTCTGGTTTAAAAGGATTAGGCATCATCATGCGTTTTATGTCTCCTATACTTCTTACAGGTTTATCCGTAGGTTTTGCGTTTAAAACAGGACTCTTTAACATTGGGGCTTCTGGTCAATTTGTTATTGGAGGCTTCGTAGCGGCGTATATCTGTATCAAATGGACCTTTATCCCACTAGAGTATTTATGGATCGTAGGGATATTGGGTGCGATCATCGCTGGAGGACTCGTTGGTCTTATCAGTGGACTTTTAAAGGCTTATCGAAATGTCAATGAAGTCATCAGTGCCATCATGTTGAATTATATTGCGATGATCACTGTAAGTAATCTCGTCTCTATTATTGCGGATAAGAATAATCCTTCTAGAACTTCTCCTCCTTTAAGTAGGATTCCTACTTTAGGACTAGATAAGATCTTTGGGAACAATACAACCGACATCAGTATCTTTATTGCGATCTTAGTAGCGATCCTTATCTACATCATATTAGAA
>CAZXTB010000027.1:0-10971 GCA_964643535.1 uncultured Erysipelotrichaceae bacterium
TAACTGGATTACTGATTGCTTTCGTAGTTTTGGCTACGTTTATAGCGGGTGGTTTATTAAGATACCTTGTCATATCTGCTTTCATATTGGTAGGAGTTTATGAGACTTATGCCATAAAAGAGAAAGAGTGGCCAAAGTGGTTATTTATCCTTTTGATAGGTTTTGTATTGGGTTTATCCCAAGTATCGGATCAATTCCTCTTCATTAGTCTGCTGGGCTTAATTATGTTCTTCTATCTTATTTCTATCCTTAATCCTTGGTTTTCTCCGACTGATTTGGGTTACATCATTACGATGATCTTGATCTTTACGGGAACTTTGAAATCGATATTGATGGTCTTTGATCAATTTGGGATCAATATGATGATCTTCTTATTGGTTTGTACCTACCTAACAGATACTGGAGCTTATTTTTCTGGTTTCTACTTTGGTAAAACCAAACTAAATGAGCGAATATCTCCTAAGAAAACCGTTGAAGGTTCTATTGGTGGTTGGTTGTTTGGTTCTATTGGAGGTTTTATCTTTGCTTATTTCATGGTCGAAGGTTTTGATATAGGAATACTTATTCTTATGTCGATTATATTTCCTATCATTGGACAGATTGGTGACTTGGCGTTTAGCGACATCAAGCGTCATTTTAAAATCAAAGATTTCGGAAGTATATTTCCAGCGCATGGAGGCGTATTAGATCGTATTGATAGTTTGGTTTTTAACTTATTGTTCTTTTATATTTTTATGACACTACTTTTTCAAGTTTTCTAGGTATACGACCTTCTATTTAGCTTTTGATTATTCATCTTAATGTTAACTTAAACCAAAGTACTGTATTATATGTTTTCATAAAGAAACTAAGGAGTAAATGATGTCGATTATCTACACATTGATTATTTTAAGTATCATTATTATGGTTCATGAACTGGGTCATTTGGTGAGTGCTAAGTTATTTAAGGTCTATTGCGAAGAATTCTCACTGGGTATGGGTCCTAAAATTTGGGGTTTTAAAGGAAAAGAAACTACTTATAGTCTTCGTTTATTTCCTTTTGGTGGTTATGTCAATATGGCAGGAGAAGCCACAGTAGAAACAGATGTTCCTTTAGAAAGAACTTTATTGGGCATTAAAAAATATCAACGTATCATTATTATGCTATCAGGGATTTTTATGAATTTCGTTTTAGCGTTCGTTCTTTTTGTGGGAATCAATTGGAATTTAGGGTATATCTATCAATCTCCTAAAGCGATCATCGCTGGAATCGTTGAGAATTCACCTGCTCAAGCAGCTGGCCTTCAAACAGATGATAAGATTTTAAAGATGACTTTCGTTGATGGGTCTTCCATCGTACCTAAGAATTTTGAAGATGTTATTACCTATACCCAGCTATATCACAATGAAATTACCTTTACGCTTTTAAGAGGATCTACAGAAATTACGATATCTGTAAGTCCAGTTTTTGATGAAGAAAACCAACGCTATTTCTTAGGGGTAATGCTTCCACCATCAGAGAAAATAACAATCAATCTTTTTGAAGGGATAGGCTATGCCTTCAATACCATGATAGGGACGATATACGGCATGTTTCTCTTGATAGGTAAGTTATTAACAGGTGTCGGTTTACAATCGGTGAGCGGTCCTCTAGGGATCATAGAGGTCACTCAAACCCAAGCAAGCTATGGTTTACTCAATATGATTTATCTAACGGCGATTTTATCACTAAATGTAGGGGTGTTTAATTTATTGCCTTTACCTATTCTTGATGGGGGTAGAGTATTCCTTATCGCCGTAGAAATGATCATAAAAAAACCAATCAATAAGAAATTTGAATTGGCTTTAATGTATGGAAGTGCCCTCGCTATGATTCTATTAATGGTTTTGGCGACTTGGCAAGACTTAAGTAAACTACTCTAAACCTGCTAACATTCTTCTTATCTTAACTAAATCGGTCGTACTGACTTTGCCATCACCATTCACATCGGCAGCCAGTACGGCTTTTTCATTTGTGCTCTCTAATCCAGCTATATATCTTCTTAGTTGAACCAAATCAGTCGTCGATACTTTACCATCATCATTAAGATCAGCTTCAATATAGAACTCTATACCGACAGTCGTATCTAAGTAAGGATAATCTAGGGTTAGGGTAGTTAATCTACTATAGAGTGATTCTGAATTGATGAGCCACTTGTATACATGATATTTAGATGTAAGACTTAAGTTGAAAGAAATTTGATCGGTAGAGTGAACAGTTGATCCAGAAAGAACGGGGACAGAACTAATGTTAGCAGTCAGCGAGCCACCGATGAGTTCACTATCGTAGCTTAATAAGACGGGCTTCACAATATTGCCAACTGTAACCACTTGAGAACTCACGTTACCAGCAGTATCAGTCGCTACAAAGGTATAAGATCCGTTTCTCATAAAAGTATAAGTGTCTGTGTTAAGTGTTCCTTCATTGGTCGTCGCAGTGACCACAATATCAGTAGCGCTTATATTGACATCATCAAATTCATTGATGGTGATGACAGGAGAAATCAAATCGATGTGGTTTATCGTAACTGTTTTTTCAGATACATTTCCCGCAAGATCTGTTGCCTTAAAAACATAAGATCCGTTGTCTGTAAAAGTAGCGGTATTTGTTTCTAATTGACCTTCTTTGACACTTGCTGTAACGGTTACGTTTTGATTGGTAGGTAGGGTTGAATAATCATTTATTGTGATTACAGGTCACGTTTTATCGATGGTAAACCGAAGTGATTGAACGACCCCACTGGAACTGGTCGCCACCAAATTATAAGTACCTTCATTGCTTATAGTAGCTCCTGAAACGATAGTCAAACCATCCAAGGTTGCAGTTCCAGAGGTAAAAAAGATTTGTTTATCTGTATTGTATAGACCATTATGAACGACTCCAGTCACAAATTTTGATAAGTAGTCTGTAATAAGATCAGCATCGATGTAGCCAATGGATCTTGTCGCGTCATAAGGAATCAGGATAGGATCTTGGTTGTTGTTGATGGTTCCATCTTCGTTGATTGGATTGGTCGTTTGGACTTTATAAACCAAGTTCCCATTAACCATTATTCCCTCAAGAATGATGACTGGATAATTTGTAGCTCTTGAATATACATTATAGAATATTGTGTTCAATTGAGAATCTTTATAAACATTTCTAGTTACACTAGAATCTAAGATTCCTAGTTGAACAGTATTATAATCCTTAAATCCAAGATATCGATCAATTCGATAAGCGATCCCGGAAATACCTGCGCTCCACCAAGGATCTGATGCATATTTTGTATTTAAGCCAGCTCCTTTGTTTCCAATATTGCTTGCATAGAAGACTGAACTGTTATAACTCATATAGGTGCGGCGCAAATTTATCCCCATATGTTCGTTTACACAAGCTTCGATCGATGAGAATGCTGCCGCATTATCTGGATTACTATCAACTGCTCCCCAACCAAATAGATTGTAGCGACCCAAACAATAATGGATGATATTAACCTCGTCCGCGTATTTTCCGCTTGGATAAGTAGCGCAGTATGTCGCTACTGTATAAGGTAATAGAGCTAAAGTACTACTGTCTTTTACTACTAACCCATTTAAATTGGCTGGGTTTTGAGCATAAGTACTTCGTCCAAAACCACTTTCTAAAGCACCTAAACTATAAATCATCAAGGCATTCATCCCATATGTGTTTTGCGCATTGATGAAATAATCACCAGAATTCGTCATTGTGCTGGAAGCGGGGTTTTGATTGTAAACATCTTGGTAATAGGTGAGGTAGGTGTCAAGCTCAGCGCCTGTGTAATTGCTTTTTGATCGGAGATTGGTATAAGCATAATAGTTATAAAACCTTCCAATGGTAGTTCCGTTATAGACAGGTAGAGTTAAATCTACATCATAATAGAAAACAATCCCATCTGGACTATAGTAGGATCCCACAGGTAACCAATCAGGTGCTAAAGAAAGCTCATTGGTGCTATTGGAGGATGAAATATAGTTTAAAACCAATTTGAGTTGTTTAAAGGTTTCAGATCCGTTTATGGTAGTTTTAACATCATTTGTAACTGAATAATAGGCTTGTCTAGGAATGATGGTTTTTACACCAGTTGCTATATCGATATCATAGGTCCACCCATTATCAAGATAAATAAGTGGAATGATTTGTATTTGGTTAACTTTCGCGTAGCCTTTAGCTCCATTTACAGAAACCAAAGCAGAAAGGTTAGAAGGGGTAATGTTTCCAGTTCCGTTGTATCGAACGGTTCTATAATAATAAAGTTGGTTTCTCTCGTTTATGTAGGTATAGCTTGAGCTTAATGTGGAATTGGCGTAAATATTCATGGTAGCGCTGTTGGTGTAAACTAAGTTTTGAGAGTAAGCCAGCGCGCGATCTGCCGCAACAATTTTACTATAGTCTGTTTCAACAACACTTGAAGTTGCTGGATTATCTCCAAAATAAGTAATGGTTACGTTTTCTAAACCATCGACTTCAGTTTTAAGTTCAAAAATAGCCACAGCAGAATCATATTCAGACAAAGAAAAACATCCCAAAGACTCTAACTCGCTTGGGGAAATGATTCTATCTACACTGTAACGATCACCTGTGCACTGAATGGCGTTGACCTTTTGAAAAGTCGTGGTTGAAATTAAGGTCAAAGTCAATACAAAGGATACGAATACTTTTCTCATTGAGTACTTCCCATAAATGGAATTTCAATATAAGTCGTTTTATTAACCAATTTGATGAAGACATGAATTGAATCGTTCTGTAGGCCATAGAGATCAATTGTCTCATCGGTAATGTCCATAAAAAGGTAAGCAGTCTTCATCCCGGTAAATTCTAATCCTATTAATGGTGAAAACTCATCGTTTAGATAACTTGATTCTACAGATTGGAAAGTACCGTGCCCATCAATAATGATATAAGTACTTTCGACACTTAAAGGGGTCGTGGTGTTGTTTTCTAGAGTTACTTGGAATCCAAATATCTGAGACTGGGAACTGAAAACCACCTCTTCATGGTCTCCGTTTTCTTTAAGGGTATAAAAAGAATGAACACTGACTAAACTCTTATCGATGATGGTGGCCGTATAGTCTGGTTTTGGTTCTTCAACCCCCAACATTTCACGAGTTCCTGCATGAGCGATTTCATTCATATTGAACGATAGATTATAGATCCGATCAATAGAGACTTTTAGGATCAATTCATTCAATGATCGATTGATCACCGGAATAAACAAACAGGCAGTTTGGGTCAATTCCGTAGAAGATTCAGGCAAGGGACATTTAAGGTCATAACCTTGACTCTGGAGATAATTTGTATATTCAGAAGTGTTGGCTAAATTTATATTTTCTGAAGTCTCATAAGGGTTTTGAGAAAGATTAAGCGCTTTGTTGCTGGTTATGGTGACATTGGCCATAATGAAATCATACTGGACATCCATAAACTGAAAGACCTTATAATCATTGAGGGTAACGGTGTAAGTTTGTTCAGGTTCAGGATCTGGATCTGTCTTAATGTTTTCTATCAATCCTCTTACATAGAAGCCTAAACTTAATAATGATACGGTTAAAACAGCAATCATGCTGAGCTTAAATACGATTTGACTTAATGGTTTGTTGTTCTTCATCATCATTATTTTACCACAAGCACAAAAATCAAGGTGAATTTCATTAAAACAAGGATATTTGTGCAGCTTGATTTTCGTATATCAATTCTATTTGTTTTAGATTTCTGAAATCTTCGAGTAAACCAGCTCCATCATCGATGTATCTTTGTAGATAAGCTTCAGGAATAAACAAAGGGACTCTTGTATGTAGCTTTCTAAAATCGCCTTCGGCTTCATCGGTTAAGATCGCAAAAGTAGGAACCTCTGTACTATCATCATATAGGCCAGCCATATAGAGCGGCTTTTGAGCAGGATCAGTGACGATGTTCTTTTGTTTATCCTTGTTCCATTCAAAGAAAGCATCTGCCTTGATCAAGCAACGACGATAATTAAGATGATCTTTAAAAAAAGGAGATTCTTTAACGCTTTCACTTCTTGCGTTGATGATTAATCCTTTATCATCCCACTTTTTAAGCCCCCAACGCATGACCACAGGCTTGTTTGGTGCACTAAATACAATCGTCTTTTGAGAAGGAAAGACCTCACCTAAAGAAAGGTCATGGGCCTCGCTTAGATTGAGCTGATGGATCCAATCATGAAGTTCTTCATCGTCGTTTTGTTTAAATAGATATCTACCACACATGTTAAGCTCCTTGTCCTTTGCTTTCAATAAACCAACGGTCTTCTTCTAAAAAAAGATAACGGGCTTGTCCTTGGATATAACAGGTATAACGAATTCCGGTTCCTCCTGCAATCGTAGAAGCAGCACGTGTGATCTGAGTGATCTTATCTATCGTATATTTTACACCATTCGCCCATACGATGGCCAATGGTCTGATCTGACCTTCTTTACTGTGTTGTAAGATGACATCGACATATATTTTTTTTGCCATAGGGGTTATCCTTTAAAGTACGATTCCGGAAAGATGACATGATCTTGTTTTGGATTGAATTGAGAGAGCAGGGGATCTTCTTTCATCATCAGTCTTTGAACACTGTTGAATCCATAGCGTTCACGAATCACATCGATGGTATTCTCAAGATTTAGGGCTCTCTGATGGGCTGCTTGATCCGTAAATAGATCGAGTTGGACCGGAAGTTCAATCACACTGAGATCGCTTGCTTTGACCCCTATACTACGTAAAGGAGTCGTAAAATCAACATTCTTATCGAATAAATTCATTGCGGCTTGAGCGATGTCATCACTTAGATGGGTAGGCTGGCTTAACTTGATTTGACGAGTAAAGCCTTTTAAATTGATATCTCTTACCCCAATACTGATGACCCCAGCCATTAAATGAGCCTCTTTTAATCGAGCTGCGACACTCTCTGCTAAGATGTAGGTCACAATCCTTACATCTTGAAGATTGCGTAGATCACGAGGACAGGTCGTAGAATTCCCAATCGATTTAACCAAGGGTTCATAGTTTTGAACTGAAACAGGACTGTTGTCTTGACCGTTGGCAAATCGCCATAAATACTCTCCCCATTTACCTAAACGACGTTTAAGAATAGAGACCTCAGTTAAAGCACAATCCCCAATGGTATAGATGCCCAATAGATGTAATTTCTGAGTGGTGGCTCTACCGACATAAAGTAAATCCTCAATGGGAAGAGGCCATACAATCTTCTCCATATTTTCGCGAGTGATTTCTGTGGTCGCATCAGGTTTCTTATAATCTGAACCCAGTTTCGCAAAGACCTTATTGAAACTAACACCTATTGAAATGGTGACTCCTAATTCAAGTTTAACTCGTTCTCGAATTTCATCTGCCAAAGCTTTAGGGGTACCAAACAGATGAATGCTTTCAGTAACATCGATCCAGACTTCATCGATCCCAAAGGATTCAATCTTATCGCTATAATCCGCGTAAATAGCTCTGACCATTCTCGAAAACCTCAAATATTGAGAGAAGTTTGGTTTAACTAGAATAAGATCAGGACATTTTTGTCTTGCTTGCCACAAGGCTTCTCCAGTGGTAACGCCTGCTTTCTTAGCCAGTTGATTCTTCGCCAAGATGATTCCGTGCCGTTTCTCGACATCACCACCTACCGCCATGGGAACATTGCGGTATTCTGGATGATGCAAACATTCTACGGAGGCATAAAAACTATTCAAATCGCAATGTAATATGACTCTGTCCATGGGGTTCTCCTACACTCTCTATTTTACTTGAAAATAATTCAAGTATCAAGTACTACTTGAAAATAATTCAAGTTTCATTTATAATGGTTTTGTCATGATCAGCCTGCACGAAAAACTTAAACAACTTAGAAAAGAACGTGGTCTATCTCAACAAGATCTATCTTTTCATTTTGGCTATAAATCTTTTACAACCATTCAAAAATGGGAAGATGGTTCCTCTTTACCTCCCACTAAGATTTTGACTCAACTGGCTGCCTTCTATCATATTTCCGTAGAAGAATTGATGAGCACAGAACGTCGAGTTGCGATACCCATCTTAGGTACTGTAAGAGGAGGACCTCTTCGATATGCTTCTCAAGAGTTTAAAGGAATTGAATATGTCGATGAAAAAGAAGGCTCTCCTAAAGAACATTTTTATCTAGAAGTTATAGGTGATTCTATGATTAATGCTAGAATCTACCCAGAAGATCTCGTCTATGTCCATCGTCAAGATCAAGTTGAAAACGGTGCCATTGCGGTAATCTTAGTAGGCGAAGAAGCCACCATCAAACGTGTCTTTTATGAAGAAGATAAATTGATTCTAAAACCAGAAAATCCAAAGTATCAAGCCATGATCTATACCCAAGAAGAATGCGAAACAAAACCCATTCGTATCTTAGGCAAAGTCATCCACTGTAAAATAAAACTGTAAGTGTACATAAACTCTTCTTTTTTGATGTTCTATACGCTATAATTATCTAATGACAATGGAGGACCGCCGTGTTTTTAAAGCGTATCGAAATCCAAGGATTTAAATCATTTGCGGATAAAGTCAGCATTACCTTTGATAGCAACATCAGCGGTATCGTTGGACCAAATGGTTGTGGCAAAAGCAACATCACTGATGCGATCAGATGGGTCTTGGGCGAACAAAGCGTGAAGTCTTTACGCGGTTCCAACATGACCGATGTTATTTTTACCGGAAGTGAATCCAGACGTAAAGTAAACTTGGCTGAAGTCACCTTGGTTTTTGACAATACTGAGCGTATTTTTGAATTGCCTTATGATGAAGTTGAAATTACACGTCGTCGACATCGAGAAAATGCAGAAGGGGAGTATTTAATCAACAAAGCCCCTTGTCGATTAAAAGATATTCTAGATTTAACCATGGACAGTGGAATTGGTCGAGATTCTTTAAGCATTATATCTCAAGGATCGATTACCGAGTTTGCGGAAGCTAAACCAGAAGAGTTACGAAGTGTTTTCGAAGAAGCTGCCGGTGTATCCAAATACAAGAAAAGAAAAAAAGAAGCTTTAAATAAACTAGAACATACCCAGAGTAATCTCGAACGTATGAACGATATCTTTTTAGAATTACAAAAACAAGTCTTACCTTTAAAAAGAGCTGCTCAAAAAGCGGTGATTTATGCGGAAAAGAAACAACGTCTACAAGAAATCGAGATCGCAGTTTTAACGACGATGATTTCTCGTTTTAAGAAACTCGATGAAGACGCTGATAAAGAACTCTTTAATCTACAGTCCAAAGAAGCTGTTTTAGAAGCCTCTATTCAAATCAATGAGAACAGTACGATGTTGGCTAAGACAGAGCTTCATCAATTGGATCATTTGATTCATGAAGCTCAAACGGATTTATTAAGACTGATCAATGAGATCCAAACTTTAGAAACACGTAAGATTGAAATCGATGAGAAACGTAAATATACAGTTGAAGTAGGGAATTCTGAACAAAGAACCATCGAACTTAGACAATTACTACAAGAAGCTAAACAAGAATATGAAGATCGTCAACAACGTTATGATGCCTTAGTTTTAGATATGGAATCCTTAAACAATCATAATCTTGAACTTAATCGTCAATTGATCGATCAAAATGCCTTGGTCGATGAAAGTACAGTCGTTACTCAACGTCTAAGAAATAGATTAGAAGTCGTAAAGAATTTACAAGCCAGACCTTTTATGACCCAAGCAGGGGTTCAAGCTGTATTAAATGCCCAACAGAGTTTAGCGGGTGTTTATGGGGTTGTTTCTCAACTCTTAACGCCTTTTGGTGGCTATGAAGAAGCCATCAGTGTGGCTTTAGGTGGTGCTATGTTTAACATCATCACCAAAGATGAAAGCTCTGCCCGTCATGCGATAGGATTCTTGAAGAAAAATGAATCAGGTCGAGCTACTTTCTTACCGATGACGGTTTTACAAAGTCGTGCATTACGTAAAGAAGATGAGGTTATTTGTCAAAACACCAAAGGCTTTCTAGGTGTAGCCAGTGCTTTCATCGATACCCAAGATAAATTTAAACCAGTCAGTATGGCGCTTTTAAACAATGTCTTGGTGGTAGAAGATCTTGAAGTTGGGAATCATTTGGCTTCGCTATTGAACTATGGCTATAAACTCGTTACTTTAGAAGGCGATGTTATTCATAAAGGTGGATCGATGACCGGTGGTAAACAAAAAGACACAGGATCACCTTTAACCTTATTAAAAGAATTCAATGACCTTAGTACTCAAGTGGCCTCTAGCCAACAACTTTTACAATCACGTCAACAACTTCAACAAGAAATGGCCATCAAAAAGACTGAGAATGAAATCCAATTGGTCGATAAACGAATCGCAATGGCGTCTCTTGAACCTGTATTGGACGCAAAGCGCGCTAAATTCGATCGTTTAAAAAGTGATCTTAATACTTTGATCCCAAATGGATCCACTCAAGAAACGCCTGAAGATGATTTAATCACTTTATTGAATAAAGCCTATTCAGCACGAGACAGTATCAATCTTCAACTCAGAACCCATCGTGAATCTCGTTTAAAAGTGGGAACTGAAAGTGAACGTAAAGATCAACAGATGCGTCAACAACGTCGTGAACTCAATACCTTACAGATTCAAAAACGCGATATAGAACTCGAATTGGCACGTAATTCCACCAACATAGAGAACTTAATGGTTCGTCTAAGCCAAGAATATCAGTTGACCTATGAGTTTGCCTTACAATCTCATAAAGAAAGCGATATTGAACTGGCTAAAGAAGAAGTTAAGACCTTAAGACAAGACATTGAAAATCTGGGCAATGTGAATATGGATGCGCCTGCGGAATTCGACGAAGTCAACACCCGCTATGAATTCATCAAGAAACAATATGATGAATTATCTGAAAGTAGAGATAAGATTTTAAAACTCATCGCTGAACTGGATGAGGTTATGGTGACTCAATTCAGTGCGATG
>CAZXTB010000028.1:0-10856 GCA_964643535.1 uncultured Erysipelotrichaceae bacterium
AGACTCTGAACTAGAATACAATCGCTGTTTATGTGTAAGTGATAAGCTCATCGATCTAAACTTTGTAGGGAGTGCTTCTCATCAAAGCCAAGAAGAGGAGAACTTTCTAAAAGAACACGCTGAAAAAATCAAAGAACGTAAACAGATGGGTTCTTCGCTTAAAGGTTGTATGGTGGCCTCTGCTGAAGCGGATGTCTACTATCGTTTTGGGAAGACCTCAGAATGGGACACTGCAGCGATGCAGATCATCGTTGAAGAAGCAGGTGGAATCTTTAGAGAAATGGATGGGGAACCACTGATCTACAATCGTTTTAATGTAATCAATGAGAAGGGATTCTTTGCGGTAAATCGAAAAGAAAACATCTGGATTCGTTCTAAATATAAAATTTAAGCAAAAAACTTTAAAAACCATCGAAATCACACTCATAGTGTGTAGATATTGGCTGAAATACCCCATATACTAAAACTAAAGAACATTTAGGGGTAAGCTTCATGGCAAAGAAAAGTAAGTATGAAAATATCAAACCGATGGCAAACAGAGACTATGAGGCCCTTCGACTACAATTCGGAATTCGAGTTAAGTATCTAAGAGTAAGTTGTCGTATGTCTCAAGAAGAGCTGGCATTAAGATGTCGTCTTCATCGAAACTATATTTCTGACGTTGAACGAGGTAAACGTAATATTTCTTTTGAAGCCTTACAGAAACTGGCGGATGGTTTTGGGATCGATATCCGTGATCTTTTCTAAAGAGTCATAAAGCGCGATGCGCTTTTTCTTTATGCTATAATAAAAAAGGTAAAAAAATGAGAATATTCGAAACATTATTAGCGCTTGTATTTGCTTATTTCCTGATTAGTATCTTCTGGCCTTTTTTAATCGTGTTGTTGATCATTGTCGTTTATCAGCTCTTTAGAGTCAGAAAAGTTTTCCGTCAGAGTTATCAAGAAGCAGCTCCAAGTGAACCTAAACAAAATTATGAAACCTTCAGTCAAGATGCCTCAAGTGATGTCATCGATGCTGAGTATACAGAAAGAAGCCCATCTGATGGATCTAAATGAAGCAGATTTTATACCCGTAAGTCAACAAGATATCCCCTTAATTCAAACCTATTTATCAAAAGCCAATTATGAAGAAAGTAACCATAACATCGTTAACTTTTTTCAATGGATCAAACAATATCCCTTATGGAAATATGCGACTGAACATTACTTACTCTTATTGGGTGTTCATAAAGGAAAGCTGTTTTCGTATATGCCTTTATGTGAGGAAAGATACTTTGAAGAAGCCATTCTAAAAGACAAGCTTATCTTTAGTCAGTTTAATATTCCTTTTGAGTTGAGTTGTTTTACTGAAAAAGAAAAAGATAAGGTATTGGCCCTATTACCTATGGCATATGTGACATGTGAAGAAGAGGCTTCTGATTATATCTATGAAGCAGATAAATTAAGAACCTTATCTGGAGGTAAACTTCAGAAAAGACGTAATCACTACAATGCCTTTTTAAGAAACACTGAGGGTCATGTCTTCACCGAAGAAATCACAGCTCAAAACAAAGATGAAGTTAAAGCTTTCTTAGCGTCATGGAAAACTGACGCTAATGATGAATACTTCCTTTATGAAAAAGAAGGCGTCTTTTCTATTTTAGATCTTATGGGTCAATTGCCTTGTCGAGGCTTATTGTTGAGGATCGACGGGGAAGTCAAAGCTTTCCTGATTGGAACCAAGAGTTCTGATCGTATGGTTCAAATCAACATCGAAAAAGCAGATCCATCGATCAGAGGTCTTTATCAAGCCATCGAAGTAGAGTATCTTAAGACTTTCTATACAGAAGCTCTACTGGTTAATCGAGAAGATGATATGGGACTAGAGTCTTTAAGACAAGCTAAAAGAGCTCTAGATCCACTCATGATGATTCATAAATATCGTCTAAGGGAACACGAATGAAACTAAGATTGGCAAAAGCAAATGAAGATCGCATCATCTATAACTGGTGGAAAGAAATCTTCTCCTTTGATGATGGAGGTTATACGGATTTCTACTTTCAAAATCTCTATCCTTCAGCGAAGACCTATGTCTTAGCGGATGAGAAAGATGAATTGGTATCTTGTTTAAATGTACACTCTAAGATTCTTACTTTTAATGGGGATCGATTTAGAGCGAGCTTTATCGTAGGGATCTTAACAGTTCCTCATCATCAACACAAAGGGTATATGCATGAACTTCTTAATGGGGTCTTAGAGATTCTATCTGCGACTGAACTCTTTACTTTGATTCAAGCTTATAAGGAACAAGCCTATGCGCCTTTTGGATTTGAGGATGCCTATTTTAGAAGACACTTCATCATCGATCAAAAAAATCTACCGGTGATGAGTGCCACAGGCGTAAGCTTTCAAGAGGATCCTGTTTCGATGAGAACACTCTATGAAAACTTTAGTTCACACTTTAGTGGAACACCTTTACGCACTGATGAAGACTTCAAACTTTTGATCGAAGAAGTGAAGGCTCAAAAAGGTAGGGTCATTACTTTCGCTCAAGAAGGCACTTTAAAAAGCTATGCGTTGATTTATCCACAGACTTCCCACATCGATATCGATGAGATCGTTTACTCAGATACCTTTAGTTTAATGACCCTCTTATCTACCCTGGGTAACTCTAATCCTCATCTTCTCTTAAAAGTATCTCAAGCTGAAGACCTAACGAAACTTCTTCCCAATTGTCCTATGGAAATCAAGACCTATACGTCTTTAAGGATCAACGACTTAAAACTCTTCAATGAACACTTTAAAATGAACGTTAAGTCTACTAAGGAAGCCCTTCATGGGTTTAAAGCTCCTTTCTGGATAAGAGAAAATACCTAAATTAATCACAATCTTAACAATAAGATTGTTTTTTTTAGTCATTTGGTGCTTAATAAAAGAAACGAATAACCTAAAGGGAGACATTTATGATCAAGAATCAATGGTATGGAATCTTAGACTCTAAAGAATTAAAAGGCTCACAACCTATCGGGGTAACTCGATTGAATGAAAAACTGGTCTTATGGAGAAAATCAGATGGATCGATTGGATGCATCGCCGATAAGTGTTGTCATAGAGGAGCGGCTTTACATTTAGGTCCTGTTAAAAACGATGAGATCTTTTGTCCATTTCATGGCTTTGCCTATGATGCTTCAGGTAAAGTTGTCTTGATTCCTGCCAACGGGAAAGCTTCTCCTATTTCAGATCGTTATAAAGTACACGCTTATAAAGCGAAAGAACAATATGGATTTATTTGGGTATGGACTGGAGACCATAAAGATGAGGCTCCTGAAGTGCCTTTCTTTAAAGAACTCAGAGAAGGCTTTACTTATGGTGGATTTGGGGAAGTATGGGATGTCCACTACACTAGAGCGATTGAAAATCAACTCGATGTGGTTCATCTTCCATTCGTTCATACAGACTCCATAGGAAGAGGTAACAGGACAGTGGTCAATGGGCCTGTCGTAAAGTGGGTTGATAACCTTATGACCTTTTATGTGGATAACCATGTGGATGATGGGATTATCGTCGCAAAAAAAGCCAGTGAGATTGAAAACTACGAAGATTTCTTTCGTTTACAGCTTCAAATGCCCAATCTATGGCAAAACATCATTGGGGATAAGATTCGTATCGTAGCGGTCTTTGCGCCCATCGATGAGGATCATACCAAGATCTATGTGAGATTCTATCAGAAGTTTATGATGGTTCCTGGCTTAAAACAACTGGTTAATTGGTTAAGTACACCTACCAATAAACATGTCTTTCATCAAGATCGTCGTGTCGTTAATACACAGATCCCAGTTAAGTCTGAATTTACAATGGGTGAGAACTTGATTCCAGGAGATGCGCCTATTCTAGAATTCAGAAAAAGAAGAGCTTACCTTAAAGGTGAAATCGTTTTAAAGCAGAAATAAGATTATATGATAAGACGTGAATTTTTATAAACCACCCTGATAAGGTATAATATTAGTACGTTAGTTCAATTTCAGGAGATCTATGAAGAAAATAGTCACGATACTGTTTACTCTGTTTCTATGTCTTACACCTGTCACTCAAGTTCATGCGGCAACTTTTTATGCGACCATTTCAGGTCCTAGTCAGATTACTGCTGGACAAGAATTTACGGTGACTGTAGGCGTAGCGAATGTGACAAATATGCTTGGTTTATCGGCTTCCTTTTCCTATGATAGTTCGAAATTGACTTTGGTTTCCAGTAAGGGTCTTAATGATTTTTCGTTGACCTTAGGAACTAAATTGGTTGTGGATCGTCTTAATGCGAAATCAGGATCCTTTAGTATAGCCTCGTTGGTGTTTAAGGCTAAAACTTCCTTTTCATTATCCACAAGTGCCTATGTTAGAATCGTCAATGCCCAATATTCAAATGGAGCCACGGATGTAGATGATTTTAACACAAGACAACTTACCATTAAAATGGTCTCAGATAATTCCTATTTAAAGACTCTTACGGTATCTCAAGGAAGTTTATCGTTTACGAAAACGACAACTGATTATGTGGTCATCGTCGAAAACAACACCAGTTCCATCGTTTTAGGCGCTACCGCAGATTATAGTAAATCAACCATCAGTGGATTAGGAACCAAGTCTTTGTCGATCTATTCCAATGTGTTTAATATCGTTGTGACTGCCGAAAACGGCTCTAAACGAACCTATAAGGTCGACGTTCAAAGAAAAGACACCAATGGATTGGCGTCTCCTCCTTCCTCAAACAATACACTCAGTCAAATTACGATCGAAGGGTTTGATGAATTCAACAGTAGCTTTAATAAAGACACTTTAGAATACACCTTAAACGTAGGTAACTTGGTGAGTGATCTTGTCGTAACGGCGATCGCAGAAGACCTAAAGTCTAAAATTGAAATAACCCAAGCTCCTTTGATTGTAGGAAGCAATACGATTATGATCAAAGTCACAGCTGAAAACGGAGACATCAAAACATACCTTATCACTGTGAATCGTAGTTCAGATGTGCCTACGGTCAATGAAGATGAAATCATCGCTGCGTTATCGACAGTGACGACACCTTCGATTGGGCTCAATATGCCTAGTTCCTGGGAAATAAGCTCAGAGATCTTAAGTGCGCTTAAAACCAGTGGAAAGACATTGATCGTTGTGTTGAAACTTGCGGATCAAACACTCTATGAATGGGTCATTGATGGATCTACGCTTATCGAGTCGACACCAATAAAAGTTAAGATTACTTTTGGCTCTGTTGATCAAGATAAGATCGATGCCTTAACCAATTACGCATCAGGGCTTGTGTTGAACTTCGAAGAGAATCTTAGTTTACCAGTGAATACCATCCTAAGAATAAGTGTCTCTCCTACTTATCAAGATGGGGATAAAATAAACCTTTACTATTATGATTCTGAATCCAATAAAATGTCTCTTTATGAAAAGGATCTCTTGGTGAGTGGAGGTAAGGTTGAAATTCCTTTAACGCATACCTCTACCTACTTCCTAAGTCAGACCCAATTAAAAATTCCTGGAATTCTAGATTATATCTTTGTGCTTGTGAGTATTATGGAAAGCTTCATCATAGTCTTGCTTTTATTGAGGTTAAGAAGACCAAGAAAGCATAAAAGAGCCTTGCCTGAGAATTGACTTTAAGGGGTGTTAAACCTATAATATGAGTTGTCAATCAAATACACGGAGGAATAACATGACAGCAAGAATTGCGATTAATGGATTTGGTCGTATTGGACGCTTGGCTTTCCGCATTATGTGGGGCAACCCGGCATTCGAAATCGTCGCGCTCAACGACTTGACCGATGCCAAAACTTTGGCTCATCTTTTAAAGTATGATACATCACAAGGTCGTTTCGATGGACACACCGTAAGTTTCTTAGGCGATGATCTCATCGTTGATGGAAAGACCGTTAAAGTTTTAAAGGAAAAAGATCCTGCATTACTGCCTTGGGCAGCGATGAAAGTTGATGTCGTTATCGAATCAACAGGCTTCTTTACCAAGAAAGACACAGCTGGCGCTCATATCAAAGCTGGTGCTCGTAAAGTTATCGTTTCAGCTCCTGCTGGAGACGATGTCGAAACAGTTGTCTTTAATACCAATCATCAGATCCTTGATGGTTCAGAAACCGTTATCTCAGGTGCTTCATGTACCACAAACTGCTTGGCTCCTATGGCCAAATGCCTCAATGATAATTTCGAAATTATCAATGGCTCTATGACCACGATCCATGCTTATACCAATGATCAGAATACTTTGGATAATCCTCACAGAAACGGCGATCTACGTCGTGCTCGTGCAGCTGCTGCCAACATTATCCCGAATTCAACGGGTGCTGCTAAAGCCATCGGCTTGGTTGTTCCTGAATTAAAAGGCAAACTCGATGGAGCTGCTCAACGCGTTCCTGTCGTAACTGGCTCCTTGACTGAATTGGTCGCTGTCGTTAAAAAAGCTTGCACAGTCGAAGAAATCAATGCTGCGATGAAAGCTGCTTCGAATGAATCCTTCGGTTATACTGAAGATCCTATCGTAAGTTCTGACGTTATCGGTATTGCCTTCGGTTCCTTGTTTGATGCTACACAGACGAAAGTTCAAAACGTCGGTGGTGTCTGCTTGGTTAAAGTTGCTGCTTGGTATGACAACGAAGCTTCCTACACCAATCAATTGGTTAGAACTGCTCAATACTTAGCTTCCCAATCCGGTTTCGCTAAATAGTCATCAAAAAAGACCCTCGGGTCTTTTTTTTATTTATAGGGTAGAATTAAACCATTCTACGAGGCCATCCATTAAGGCAACTCGTGAGACATCATTATAGATCTCATGACGTGACCCTTCGACATAACTGAAGGAGACCTTCTTATAACCTAAGTCTTCTAATCGTTTAGCCGCTCTTTCGATCCCATTTGGTTTATGACAAGGATCCAATCGACCACTTTCTAACTTAATCGGAAGCTGTGGATTAGGAACCAACCAAGGGGTAGCGTGATAGACTTCTGTGATGCCGCCTAACATATCGACAAACATACCTGCGGTACAATCATAACCACATAAAGGATCTTCATTATAGGCCTTTACGTTGGCTTCATCGATGGATAACCAATCATTTGATGTTTTAGGATTTTCTACGTTGGCGTTGAATTGTCCAAAGGAGAGCTTGGTTAGAAGAGGACTATGATGTTTCTTACCTCTAAGAAGTGAAATTGATTTAGCGATAAGGGCTCCTACACCTGCGATGGGGCTCTCATCAGGAGATCCACTGAGATACAAAGCGTGGAGTTCATTTCCGTAGTGTCTAAGATAAGATCTTGCGTAGATGGATCCCATACTGTGTCCAAATAAGAGAATGGGCAGAGGGTTTTGAGCATTGACTTCATGGATGATCTCATGAAGATCATCTAGATTATGTCTCCATCCATCTTTATCTGCGAAATAGCCTTTTAGATTTCCATCATATAAGCTTTCCCCATGACCACGATGATCAATGGTTAAGACACGGAAGTTAGCCTTGTTTAGTCTTTCAGCTAAGCTACGGTAACGGAGTTGATGCTCCGCCATCCCATGGAATACAACCACCAAAGCTTTAGGCTTTTCTACTTCATACACATAGGCTTTTAATTTTTGACCATCAAATTTAGAAACATAAATCATTTCGTTTATCTTCATAGTAGGTCTCCTTTCCTTAATCATACACGGCTTAAGAGGCTTTTCAATAGGTTTTAGTGTTTAGCACCCTTTCTTATTTTAAAGGCTTAATGCTATAATGATACACATAGGTGAACCATGCGACTATTTAACTCAAAAACCAATCAATTAGAAGACTTTAAGCCCATAGAAGAAGGCAAAGTCAAAATGTATGTCTGTGGACCTACGGTCTATGATGAGATCCATATTGGGAATACACGACCCATTATCGTTTTTGATACGCTAAGAAGAATCTTTGAAGCTTCTGGAATGAAAGTCGATATGGTTTCTAACTATACCGATGTGGATGATAAGATCATCAATAAGGCTCTTTTTGAGAAGGTCGATGAAAGGGTTATTACAGATAAATACATCAAAGCCTACAATGAGGTAAGAGCTCGTCTAAACACACGCACTTTAAATGCCTCACCTAGAGTAACCGATACGATGAAAGACATCATCGATTTTATCGCTGATTTAGAAAAAGAAGGCTACGCTTATAACGTCAACGGGAATGTTTATTTTAGAGTTCTAAAGTCAGATCGTTATGGGGAGATCTCTAAACAAAGAGTTGAGGATCTTATGGTTGGGGCAAGAATCGAAGAAGATCCTGAGAAAGAGTCTCCTTTAGATTTTGGGTTATGGAAGAAAACAGAAACTGGAATACAGTGGGATAGTCCTTGGGGTAAAGGAAGACCGGGTTGGCATACCGAGTGTGTCGTTATGATTCAGTCCCATTTTCATGGGATGATCGATATTCATGGGGGAGGAATGGATCTTAAGTTTCCTCATCATGAGAATGAACTCGCACAAGCCAAAGCTTGCCTACATCATGATTTAGCGAAAGTGTGGATGCACAACGGGATGTTGAACATCGATGGGGAAAAGATGTCTAAGTCTTTAGGCAATGTGATGAAGGCGAAAGATGTCATCGATAAAATAGGGGCCAATACGGTTCGTTGGATGATGCTATCCGTTCATTATCGTTCACCTTTAAACATCTCAGACGAAGTCATTGAACAAGCTAAAACTGAGCTTTTAAAAGCCCAAATGATCCTTAAACAAGTTGAAATTCGCTATGAACTGGCCGATAAGGTCATACACCCTTTAATCGATGAAGCTTTTAAGAAACAATTCTTAGACGCCGTCTCAGATGATTTGAATACCCCCAATGGGATGAAGATCATCTTCGATTTGGTGAAAGCTTTAAATCAAGATCAACGTCAAAAAGAAGTCTCAGAAGAGCTCTTATTGAGTCATTATGGAACACTTAGAATGATGTTGAATACTTTAGGCATCGATTTTGAACCGATAAAGTTATCCCTTGAACAAAAAGATCTCTTTATGAAATGGAATCAAGCTAAAGTTGATAAAGACTTTGAAAAGGCTGATCTTTATCGTAAAGCCTTAAGTGATCAACAACTTCTATGATCCATCCTGATCTATTAAATGGTTCAGCTCTGGCTTTTGTAGGAGATGCTGTCTTAAGTCTATATGTAAGAGAATATTTATTAGAAATCGGTCTAACGAAAGCCAAGGATCTACAAGAAACCAGCACGAAGTATGTGAGTGCTAAAGCACAGGCGAAATTCATCCAATTACTTCTGACACAAAATGTCCTAAGTGAAGAAGAATTGGTGATCTATAAAAGGGGCAGAAACCATCGCAGCGACAGTATTGCGAAGAATGCAGATGTAGTGACCTATCGACAAGCAACAGGATTTGAAGCTTTGATCGGTTATTGGTATCTTACCCAGAATGAAACCCGTTTGAAACAGATTTGGGACCAAATGAAAACCACCATTTAGGAGAAGCATGGCACAATACATCTATGGGAAGAACGTTGTTAAGCAATGGATTCTCAATCACAACAAGATTAATCGACTTTATCTCAGTAAAGAAAAGACCGATCAGGAAATACGCCTTATGGCTGAAAAAGAAAACCTATCGATTGTTTTACTGAGCAACAAAGAGTTTGAACGCTTTGAAGGCCTTCATCAACATGTGGTGGCTGAAATCGATGACTTCAAGATCTACACCTTAAAAGAAGTAACGGATGGTTTATCAGATTCTGCCTTATTGATCATCCTAGATGGATTAGAAGATCCACATAATCTAGGAGCGATCCTAAGGACCGCTGATGCGACAGAAGTCGATGGGATCATTATCCCTAAACATGGTTCGGTTCATTTGACTCCGACGGTCGCTAAGGTTTCTACTGGAGCCATAGCCACAGTTAAAACCATCGAAGTCATTAATCTAACTCAAACGGTAGAAACTTTGAAGAAGCAAGGATTCTGGATCTTTGGGGCTGAGTTTTCACCTAAAGCCATCGATTATCGTAGAGCTGATTTTAAAGGTAAGATTTGTCTTGTGATTGGATCTGAAGGTAAGGGGATATCACCTCTTCTACTTAAGCATGTCGATGTCAT
This sequence comes from uncultured Erysipelotrichaceae bacterium, assembly GCA_964643535.1. GTDB lineage: Bacteria > Bacillota_I > Bacilli_A > Erysipelotrichales > Erysipelotrichaceae > UBA2212. The sequence continues at coordinate 10,116 of CAZXTB010000028.1, forward strand.
AGTGAAGTTACCTATGTTTGGTCAAGTGACATCACTCAATGCCTCGGTTAGTACGGCCGTGTTACTCTACGAAGTGCTCAATCAACGCCATCCCCTCAAATAACCAAAGGAGGAAGTGGTTTTGAATCCGTCTGTCAGCGATTATGAATTGTTATATTATGTCAGACAAAACGATGAGGAAAGCCAAGCGATCCTGATCCAAAGGTATCATCGAACCATTTGGGCCATCATTCATAATCTGGTACCACCACCTAGGCCGCCTCATATCGACTTAGATGATCTCTATCAAGAAGGCTTGATTGGATTACTAGAAGCAGTGAATAACTTTAAAGAAGATATGGATGCGAGCTTTGGGACCTTTGCGAGGGTCTGTGTCGAGCGAGAAATACGATCACTTCTACGCAAATATCGAACAGGTTCCTATAGTTTATTATCCTGTGCCATGAGCTTAGATATGAGTGTCTCTGAAGACGAGAACATTTGTCTAATGGATACGGTTCCTTGTGGTAAAACAGAGTTCGATCCAGTTTATGCGACCTATGTCTCATGGGCTAAGGATCAGATCCCTTTTATCAAGAAAACCCTAAGTGAATCAGAGTGGCAAGTCTATCGTTACCATGCCTTAGGATACAGTTATAAAGAAATATCGAAGCAAGTAGGATGTAGTGAAAAAGATGTCGATAACATCCTACAGAAAATCAAGAAGAAACTCCCCACACTGTTTGACACTTAATGCGTGTT
>CAZXTB010000029.1:0-5094 GCA_964643535.1 uncultured Erysipelotrichaceae bacterium
AGACATTGAACATACGACCTAGGACTTCTCGTCCTACCGGAGTCATGATTGGATTTCCTGTATCAAAAGCTTCCATCCCACGAACACAGCCATCGGTAGAAGACATAGAGATACAACGAACGACATCATCACCGATGTGTTGGGCAACTTCTGCCACCAATCGACGACCTTTAACGTCTACTTCGATCGCGTTGTGTAATTTGGGCAGTTCACCTTCGTTGAAACGAATGTCGAGTACTGGTCCAATGATTTGTGTAAGCGTTCCTCTGTTTTGTGCCATAGGTCCTCCTAAAGGGCTTCTGCCCCAGACACGATTTCCGTGATTTCCTGGGTAATTGCAGCCTGTCTTGACTGATTGAATTTAAGGATAAGTTCTTCGATGATTTCTTCAGCGTTATCTGTAGCGTTGTCCATCGCTAAACGACGGGCAGCTTGTTCACTGGTTTTAGATTCTAACCACAAGCTATACAACAAGGAATTCATATACATCGGCATCAGTTGACCAATCAATTCTTCTGGATTGGGTTCCATGATGAGATCTTGATGCATAGGTTCTTCTAAGGTGTTGAGTTCTGGTTGTAAAGGTAAGAGCTGAATCATGGTGGGCTCAAAATTCATACTGTTGACGAATTTTGTATAGAGCACTTCAAATTTTGCGATCTCCCCTGATTCAAACAAAGCTGTCGCTTTATCACCTAGTTTAGACAATTGACTATAACTAAGGTTATCGCTTTGAGGTAAGCGCATCAAGATGTCTGACGCTCTACGATTGAACCAAGCTTGACCTTTGCTTCCTACGATCATAAACATTTGATCCGTGTGATGTTGAGTAAGATAACTAAGTATATTTGAGTTATATCCTCCACACAAGCCCATATCCGAAACAAAAACCAAGGTCAATGTTTTCCCTTTTCTTTGTTTTAAGAAAGCAACATCATCCAATGACGCTCTAGATAAGACCTTATTGATGGTCTCATGTAAAGTCGAGGCATATAAACGATTGGCTTCCATCAGATTCTTTTGTCGTTGTAGTTTAGAGGCCGCAATCAATTCCATCGCCGAAGTAATCTTCTTAGTGGCTTTAACGGAACGAATACGACGCTTTAAGGCTTGTTTATTGGCAGGCATTACTGGGCTCTCATTTTAAGAAAAGTCTGGGTAATCTTAGCGAAGGCTGTATGAAGTTTCTCTTCTAGTTCTGGACTGATGATCTTTTTGGTTTCTATTTCATTCATAAGATCAACGTGTTCATTTTCAAATTGACGTAAGAGATAGTCTTGATAAGGCAAGATCAATTCAACAGGAACCTCTTTGATAAAGCGATGTTTCGCACTAAACAGAACCAAGACTTCTTGGCTTAAGCTTAATGGGGAATATTGGCCTTGTTTTAAGAGTTCGGTTAAACGAGTCCCATGTTCAATAACAGATTTTGTATTCGCATCAAGATCAGATCCAAATTGAGCGAAGCTCAAGAGTTCTCGATATTGAGCCAATTCAAACTTGATCGAAGAGGCAACTTGTTTAATGGCTTTCGTTTGGGCATCTGAGCCTACGCGAGATACAGATAAGCCCGCATCGACCGCAGGTCTGATCCCTGAATTAAAGAGCTCCGTTTGAAGGAACAACTGTCCATCCGTAATCGAAATGACATTGGTAGGGATATACGCGGAGATATCTCCAGCTTGAGTTTCAATGATCGGTAAAGCCGTCAAAGATCCTCCCCCATTTTCCTTATTGAGTTTACAAGCTCTTTCTAATAAACGTGAATGAAGATAGAATACATCCCCAGGATAAGCTTCTCTTCCCGGTGGTCTTCTAAGTAATAAACTCATGGCTCTATAAGCGACCGCATGTTTACTGAGATCATCGTAAACAATGAGGACATCTTTGCCTTGTTCTAACCATTCTTCACCCATAGCACACCCTGCATAAGGCGCTATGAATTGTAAAGGAGCCAGTTCAGAAGCCGTCGCAGATACGATGACGGTATACTCCATGGCTTTATGAACTCTGAGTTTTTCTACGATCTGGGCTACAGTCGAAGATTTTTGTCCTATCGCAACATAAATACAAATCATGTTTTGACTTTTTTGATTGATGATGGTGTCAATGGCGAGGGCAGTTTTACCTGTTTGACGATCCCCAATGATCAATTCACGTTGGCCTCTACCAATCGGAATGATCGAATCGATGATCTTAATACCTGTTTGAACGGGTTGGAATACAGATTGACGGGTCATAACCCCAGGAGCTACTCGTTCGATAGGTCTCGTCTTGGTGGTAACCAGTTCGCCTAATCCATCGATGGGTAAACCCAAAGCATTAACAACACGTCCCAATAAGGCATCACCTACAGGAACTTCTACGATTTTACCTGTACGAGTTACCGTATTGCCTTCTTTGATCAGTTCATCTTGACCTAAAAGAACACAACCGACATGATCTTCTTCAAGATTCATAACCATCCCAAAAACTCCGGCTCCGAAATCTAAGAGTTCTCCAGCCATCGCATTGGATAATCCGTTGATCAAGGCAATCCCATCCCCAACCTTAAGTACGACCCCTATATCTTTTTCTTCGACTCTTTCTTGATAATGAAGAATCTTATCTTTGATCAGGGCACTAATTTCTTCTGGTCTTAATTCCATCTCGCTCACGACCTTCCTTCACGTAGTGTCTCTCTTAAGGCTTCTAGTTGATACGACAGAGACGCATCGATCACACTTTCTTTAAACTTGATCTTTAAGCCTGAAAGCAAGCTTGTATCGATCTTATTGGTTAGTTCTACAGTGACACTATGTTTTAGTGATAACTGATCTTCTAAAGCTTTTATGTCGAGTTCTGATAAGGGTCGTATGGATAATACGATGCCTTCTTCGATGTTTCTTTTTTGATTCACAAGGTGAATCAAATCTAAGAAGATGTTTTCTGCCAATCGACTACGTTTCTTATCGATCAGTAAACATAAGAAGTTGATCAACATTGGATCAACTTGTGATCCAAAAACACTCTTAATCAAGCTCTTCTTCTCATCAGAAGAAATCTGAGTTTTCTCAAACAACTCAGTAAACTGAGGATTTTCCTTTAAAACCTTACTGATCATTTTCGCTTGGGCTTTGAATTCATCCAAGCCATTAAACTGTTCAGCGATGTCTAAAAGGGCTTGGGCGTAACGAGAAGATACCTTATCCATTAATTACGCACATCCTTGATGATCTGGGCAACCTGTTGACGATCATGGATCTCATCGATCTTGCTTTCCATGAGTTTTTTCGCAGCCATTAAAGCCACATCAACGATTTCTGTTTCTATGTCTTTATACAACTGAGTCTTCTCATGCTCAATTTCACGACGAGCCGCTTCTAGTTTAGAATCAGCTTCAGCTTTAGCGTCATTTATGAGCTTTTCTTTGATGCGTCGGGCTTCTTCTTTGCCTTGATCAACGATGGTTTTCACCTCGATGATGGAATTTTCTATCGATAACTCACTGTGAGCGAGATTAACTTGAGCCAGTTTATTGGCTTCATCAGCTGATCTTAAGGCACTGTCTTCCGCTTCAGCTCTTTTTTCGATGTAGTTGGTCATCGGGATCCATAATAAACGTTTCAATCCATAGAAAAGAATCCCTGTCGCACAGAGTTGGACCAACATCGTTAGTAGATCGGGAAACAGTTTCCCCGCAATATCAAATTCCAAAGACATAATGATTCACCGCCTTTTTTATTTAACAATTCCAGGAAATACGAAAATCAACAAGAACGCGATCAACATCCCATAAATAGCACAGGTTTCCGCAATCGCATCACCTAAAATCAACATCGCACGAATCTTGTTTTCAGCTTCAGGATTACGTCCAACAGCTTCTACAGCTTTGCCAGCCGCATTCCCCTGTCCAATCCCAGTCATTAAACCAGTCAATACGGCAATCCCTGCACCTACAGCGATTAACCCTGCTCCTACACTAATATCCATGACTTAGTCCTCCTTGTCATTTATTATTCTTGGGGTAATTCATTCCCAACGAATATCGTCGTTAACATAATAAAAATATAGGTCTGGATAAATCCAGCGAAAACATCAAAGTAGAAGTGTAAGATCGGTGCTAAAATAACACCCACAAAATTAAAGCCACCAATCACAGGCGCTGCACTAGAGACCCATTGAGTAAACGCATAAAACAAAGTCATAATCGTTCCACCACTGGTAATGTTCCCAAACAAACGCATCGACATCGAAATCAATGGGGCAATCGTCCCAAAGAAGTTAGGAATAATAAACGGTGGAATCGGTTCTATGAACCCATGGAAGTAAGCCTTAAAACCTTGAGTTCTAAACTTAGTGCTTTGAATTAAGATCCAAGAAATCAACGCTAAGGATAAAGTAACACTAAGATTTGCGGTGGGTTGAGCCATCCCAACAAGACCTGATAAATTACTGATGACCATAAATAAGGCAATGGTTGCGATATAAGGCGCATAAACCTTAGCAGCTTTCTTACCCATATTATCGGTCGTCAGTTTAAGCATGAATTTATAATAGATCAACGCGATGAGAACCAAGCCTTTAGGTTTCCCATAGACATCCACTTTTTTTAGTGCTCTATTCACCAAAATCAAAAAGAAAAAGATAAAAGACACAATCAGTAAGATTGCGAATATTTCTACTTGGATCTTGATGGGCGAAGTGATTAGGTTCATTTTGGGTCCTTGTCGCGAAAGAAGAGATATTTAACATAGATACAAAGCTTGAAGTATAAGAGGCCCCCTACCGCCGCAAAGATATTCACATAAGCAGGAAATAGGAGCGTCAATACAAACGGAATCATAAGCAGAACATTTCTAGATACAAAGATGAGCGTATTGGTCCCATTACTGTAATAACGTTGAGCCAGAGATTGAGACAAGAAGGTGTTCAATATCGATAAATAGACTTCAGAGATCGCCATTCCAATCAAAAATCCTAAAGCATAACTTTTCCCGATGAAAATAAGGAGTAACCCGATCAGTCCACCGATCATTCTAATTTTCATACTGTTTTGATCGAAGAGGATTTTCATAAGTTTAGCACACCTATTTTATCACAAAAAAAAGTAAA
>CAZXTB010000029.1:5104-10793 GCA_964643535.1 uncultured Erysipelotrichaceae bacterium
CCGAAAGGGTTTACAGTTTAATTCTTTTTGATTTTTTATTCACAAATTAGAATCTACTTAGTTCCGAAAATACGATCCCCTGCATCTCCTAAACCAGGTACGATATAACCATGTTCATTTAGTTTTTCATCTAAAGCAGCCAAGTAGATATCCACATCAGGATGATCTTCTTGCATACGCTTGACCCCTTCAGGAGCCCCTACCAAACAAACCAACTTGATCAGTTTAGCATTGCGTTTCTTTAGCATCGTTACCGCCGCTGAAGCACTTCCGCCTGTCGCCAACATTGGATCTAAAACCATGACGATGGACTCTGGCATATTTGAAGGAAATTTAGCGAAGTATTCATGGGGTTCTAAGGTCTTCTCATCGCGATACAAACCAATATGACCTACTTTAGCGGTAGGAATCAAATCACGAATCCCGTTGACCATCCCTAAACCCGCTCTTAGAATTGGAACCAAGACAATGTCTTTGGCTAATTCTTGAGCTTTTGTAGGAGAAACTGGGGTTACGATATCCACGGTATGAACGGGTAAATCGCGGGTAATCTCATAGGCCATTAAACCAGCAATCTCATCTAGGTTTTCTCTGAAATCTTTGGTTCCCGTCGACACTTTACGCATTTGCGTCAGTTTATGGGTAATAAGGGGATGATTAAGAACTTTCAACATTGTGGTTTCTCCTTTTAAAAGTTTATTGGAAAGCGCGCTGTAAGCACGCTGACTTCCGTTTTGATTCGATTTAAGATCGCTTCGTCTTCACTGTTCTGTAGAGCTTCTACGATCCATAAGGCAACTTGCTTAAACTCAGCTTCTTTAAAGCCACGTGTGGTCATCGCTGCGGTTCCTAAACGAAGACCTGAAGTCGTAAAGGGTTTTTCTGTATCAAAAGGAACAGTGTTCTTATTACACGTGATCCCTACTTTATCCAAGATCTTCTCGGCCACTTTACCCGTTAGATTAACAGATGCTTTTACGTTGACCAAGCATAGATGATTCTCAGATCCACCACCTACAATACTAAACCCTTTCTCACCTAAAGTCTTCACCAAAACTTGCATATTATCAAGAACTTGTTGAGAATAGACTTTAAACGAAGGTTGAAGTGCTTCATAGAAACAAGCCGCTTTGCCCGCAACCACATGCATCAAAGGTCCCCCTTGGATACCAGGAAAGATACGTTTATCTAAGAGTTCCGCATGTTCCTTCTTACAGAAAATCATACCTCCACGAGGTCCTCTTAAGGTCTTATGCGTAGTGGTCGTTACGAAATCCGCATATGGAATCGGTGATGGATGAACCTCAGCGGCAACCAAGCCCGCAATATGAGCCATATCGACCATCAACAAAGCCCCTACTTCATCTGCGATCGCTCTAAAACGAGGGAAGTCTAGTATAAAAGGATAAGCACTAGCCCCTGCGACTATAAGCTTAGGTTTACACGTTAAGGCAATCTCACGAAGTTTATCATAGTCGATTCGACAAGATACTGGATCGACCCCATAAGGCACGATATTAAAAAGTAACCCTGAGAAATTTAATGGATGGCCATGCGTTAAATGTCCCCCTGCACTTAGATCCATCCCTAAGATGGTATCTCCAGGTTTTAAGACCGCAAAATAAACACCCATATTGGCTTGTGAACCAGAATGAGGTTGCACATTAACGTGTTCAGCCTTGAAGAGTTCAAGGGCTCTTTGTCTAGCGAGATCTTCTACTTCATCGACAGCTTCACAACCTCCATAATAACGTTTATGAGGATAGCCTTCTGCGTATTTATTGGTTAAGACGGATCCTACGGCTTCCAAGATATCCTTTGAGACATAATTCTCAGAAGCAATCAATTCGATGTTATTGGATTGACGTTGGATCTCTTGATTAATGAAACCCTCCAGTACTTTATCATTCATTTAGTTTTCTCCTTGTTTTCAATGTCACTTAGTTTATGGATTCGACGAATATGTCGTTCATCATTTGAAAAGGGACTACTTAACCATGTCTCAGCGATCTTGACTGCAGTAGGAACATCGGTTAAACGACCTCCTAAAGCCAATACATTAGAATCATTATGGGCACGCGTAATCGACGCTGTTTCTACGTCAAACACCAAAGCACAACGTATTCCTTGAACCTTATTGGCGGTGATAGAAGCCCCTATCCCTGTACCACACAAAACAATACCCCAAGTATTCTTTCCTTCACTGACAGATTGTGCCGCTGGATAGACCGTATCAGGGTAATCCACTGCAGCCCCATCCATCGTCCCAAAATCTTCTACTTGATAACCTAGTTCTAATAAACGAGCTTTAATGGCTTCTTTATGAGGATAAGCCCCATGATCACAAGCCAAGGCCACACTTTGAGATTTCTTTAGTATTTCAGACATAGTTACTTCTCCTTTTCGAATGAGTTGTAAATCGGGATGCGAAGCATCGATTATGGTAGAGGGGGTACCCCCACCAGATCTACCCTCAACAACACAGTCAATCTTACCTTTTAAACTCATCAGTACTTCATCTGAGTTTACACTCGCAGGATCACCTGATATGTTGGCACTGGTCAATAAGAGTGGTTCTCCCATCTGATCCAACAGGTCCTTGATCCATTGATCTGTAGGACACCTAAACGCAATCGTGGTGCTTTCTGAAAAATAAGCATTATGAAGATCAGGATTCTTTTTAAATACAAAAGTCACCGATCCCGGCATCCATTGGTGAATGAGTTGACGGTCTCGGTGAGTAAGGCAGGCATAAGATTCTATTTGATCTAATGAAGATACTAAAAGAGGATAAGGTTTATCTTGAGGTCTATTTTTAGCTTGCGTTAATTTTTGGATGGCTAAGGATGAAGAAACCTTAACAGCCAATCCATAGACAGTATCGGTTGGGAAAGCTACAACACCGTCCTGGTGAAGATCGTGGACAACTTCGTTCATCTGGTTTTGGCTCAGAATCCGTGTTTCCATTACTCCTCCTGTTTATCTTCAATATTTTAACATAGATGAGGGTTACGATAAAGAGCCAACTAAGGTTTTATGAAACAATATGTAAGTTGATGCGTTAGATCAACATCTTTTTCATACTGCTTTTTGATTTGTGTTTGACTTGGTAAAACAAGGATGAGTACTTCTTTTATAAACTCTCTTTCTAAATCACTTAAAGGAAAAACAGCTAACTCAAGCTCTTCATAAGCACCTTGTTTTTTTACTTTAATAAACTGAGTATTTAATAGGATCTCAGAGGTCTTATTAAACTCTATCCCTTTTAGACTTCGACATAAAAGACTTCTGCGAAACACTCGATGAGTGCTTCTTTTTAAACCCAAAACCATGCCTAAGATCTTTATAAATGCCTTCATTTTACGTCTCATGGGTCAATTATATACAACCATAGGTTGTTTATCAAGTTCACATAAGCCGTTTGGTTGTTTACTTTTAAGAGAAACAACTCATGGTAGTATAATCAAAAGCGAAAGAGGTGTTTTATGTTCAATACAAGGTTAAAACGCCTCCGTGAATGGCGCAACATGACTCAAAAAGAACTGGGATTGGCTCTTAATTTCTCTCAGCAAACCATTCATAAATGGGAACTAGGTTCAGCTACTCCTGATCCAGATACCTTGGTTAAACTCGCCAAGGTACTTAATGTCCCATTGGATGTCTTATTGGGACAAAGTATGGTTTCTGAAGACAGTGCTGAATACCTTAATGCTGAGGACTACTTAACTGCTTTTAGTCAATCCAACAATTTTATATCCCTCTTCAACATCGATTCTAAACTCTCTCAAGATCAACTCAATGGGTTAAGTCATCAGTTGTATCAGATGACCCTAATCATCACTGAGCCTTATCATTCTAAATAAAAAATATAAATCTTTATCTAAACTCTAATTGTATTAAAAAACCTATGTCGACATAGGTTTATTTAATTCTAATAATCAATATCCGATCTTTACCTTGAATATCTTGAAAACAAGTTACTTCTGGATGATCAAGAGAAGCTTTCGCTAAGTTGGTTAGAGCTTCTTTTTGATTCCATCCGATCTCAAAGGCGATGAGACCTGGATGATTAAGCACAAACGGGGCTTGATTCAATACTTCTCGATAAAACTTTAACCCATCTTCTCCCCCAAACAAAGCCACATGAGGTTCATGAGAAATCACACTGTTTTGAACGATTTCTTTTTCAGGGATATAAGGTGGATTACATACGATGATGTCTACTTTACGATGAGCTTCAATCAATGGCTCAGCCATTGATCCTAAGATAAACTCAATGTCAGCCTCCAAGACTTCAGCATTGTGTTTGGCTTGATGAAGCGCTACTTCAGAAATATCAGAAGCTAAAACCGTTAGCTTAGGTTCTTCTTTCTTCAAGGCAATCGCAATAGCCCCACTTCCACAGCCTATGTCGATTAAGCTAGGGTGAGCCACATCAGCATAGCCATTATCGATTTCCATCAACACCTGCATCACCAATTCTTCTGTTTCAGGACGAGGAATCAATACACTGGGATTGACTTCGATTTGGTAGTTTAAGAAAACTTGATACCCTAAGACATACGCTAAGGGTTCATCAAGAACCAAGCGATCCATCATCGCATTGAAAGTCTCCAACATCTTAGGTTCAAGTTCCTTATCCATCAAAAGATAAAGATTCTTGTTTTCCTTCAACATCAGCTCATTTAAGACATACTTCGCATAAGATGAAGGTACATCTGCTTCATCTAGCCGTTTTTCAGCTTGTCGAATGATCTGTGAGATCATGCGTTACCTGCGAGTTTTTGACGTTGCTCTTCTTGTAGTAAGGCACTGATGACGTCATCTAGTTTGCCTTCTACGATACGATCAAGCTGTTGTAGGGTTAAACCTATACGATGATCGGTGACTCTATTTTGAGGATAATTATAGGTACGGATCTTTTCAGAACGATCTCCTGTACCTACTTTTTCCATTCTTAACTTGCCTTTTTCAGCCAAAGCTTTTTCTTCCATATATTCAAAGATACGAGCTCTTATAAGACGCATCGCTGTGGCTTTATTGTCGTGTTGAGATCGACCATCCTGACAGTTGACAGATATACCAGTAGGCACATGAGTGATACGTACAGCGGAGTCTGTTTTATTGACGTGCTGGCCTCCTGCACCACTAGAACGATGAGTTTCTATCGTAAGATCAGCAGGATTGATGTCTGACTCAGCTTCTTCGATGTCAGGCATCACCAAGACGGTTGCGGTGGAGGTATGAATACGACCTTGGGTTTCTGTCTTAGGGACACGTTGAACACGATGAGCACCGGATTCAAATTTGAAATGTTTATAGGCTTCATTGCCTTTGACCAAAAAGGAAATCAAAGTATAGCCTCCCATTTCAGCTTCACTGGCTTCTAGGATCTCTGTTTTCATCCCACTTAATTCGCAATATCTTACATACATACGATAAAGATCTCCTGCGAAGATATTCCCTTCATCGCCTCCGGCAGCTCCTCTGATCTCAACGATCGCATTATGATCATCATTAGGATCCTTGGGAATGAGTAAAAGATGAAGATGTGTCACCAAAGCATCTCGCTTAACGCAAAGCTCTTCGAGTTCGGCTTCAGCCATGGCTTTGATTTCTTCATCGTCTTCTTTGGCCATTTCTGTCGCTTCTTCGATGTGAACTAAGATCTTATCAAGATCTTCATAGG
>CAZXTB010000030.1:0-10740 GCA_964643535.1 uncultured Erysipelotrichaceae bacterium
ATTGGAGATGGAAGCAACCAAGACCCCTAAAGATAATTTGCTTTCCATAAAGGTTCCGTTGATCATCGTAGCTCGACCCAAGTCATAAGGATGTGTCCATACCAAGGGTATGTCTTCTTCCCCAGACATCAGTATCTCACAGGCATCATCTAGTCTTAAACTTGTCGAATAGCTAGGATAGCCATCTTCTATCGACAATTCATCATAAGGGAAATATCCTAAATGAAAGGTAATATCGGTAACGGTTCTAAAAGTACCTCTTTCTAGAATACCCCAGACTGGATCTAAATATCGCCAATCGGTTTCAGAAGGAATCCCTGCCGCAAAAATCGCTTGACCACCTACTTCAATATATTCCGCTAGATCTTCAAGTTCGCCTGTTTTACTCACATCGCTTACCACGAAAATCAAGAACTCATTCCCATTAAAATCGTCACTATGAAGTTGATCCACAAGCCTATATTCAACTTTGATCAAATCCAAGGCTTCAATCACGTTGGCTTTAATCAGGGTCTCACTTTCATTGCTTGGTTTCCCAATAACCAAGAAGTGGGGATCTGTATCGCCGACTAGACTCGCACTATACTTCTCAGAAGGTACGATAAAATCAGCCTCATTTTGTGACTGGGATCTTAAGAAATCATGATCCAAGTTGAATAAAAAAAAGAGTCCACTGAAGGTTATGGTGATAATAATGATGTAAGCAAGTCGTTTCGCTGAAAACATTAAACCGTCCTCTTACTCCAAAAGCGAATGAGTTCAAGGCCTTTATTAGATACGGTCAACTTGGATTGTTTAAAGATTTCAAAGGCTTCGTTGAATTTAGTTTGATTCCCTGTTTTATAGTAAAGTTCCAAGAGTTTTAAATGTGTTTCTTCTTGCTCAAAACGATTTCTAGCTTCTATCGCAGTTAAGATACTTTCATGTACTGCAAAACTAGAAAACTGGAAGTCGATCTGTTTTAGAAAACTATCACTGGTTAGCAAATCGGGATCGATTTGATTTAATTGGTTAAAAGTACGAATGTATTTATTACAGTAGAAATCACTCTCTCTTTTCGTTAAGACACCGCTTTGAATGTATTCACTGATCGCATTAAGCAAAGACATCATCGCTGTTGTGTTTTCTTTCTCTAAATGAACTTGAGTTTCAAGACCTTGGATAACAGCTCTAAGCTTTGTATAGATCTGCATCGTCGCAGAAGCCGCATAATGGGTGGTTTCTGAATCTGAATCACTCATCGCGGAGCGAATAAATGTGGCATTATCAACCAAGTCATCCTTAAGCACATTCAAAAGTAAGGCACGCTTCTCTTCTTTGCGTCCTACCTGCATAACTTCATCAAAAGAAACAATATTGAGTTCAGTTTGAATATCAGGTTTCTGAGAGAATGTCTCTTCACTGATCTTCAGTTTAACGTTTGAGACATCATATAGGTTTTGTTTTTGAGTCAACTGATACATAATCTTAGGACCAAAATAGAAAACAAAACCAAAGACTGGCAAGATTAGAAAAAACAAACCAAAAATCCGCTGATGTTTATTCTTAACCAAAAAGACATAAAGGAGCGCCAATAGACCATTCAGAATAAGTGTTATCCATATAAGCATAAGATCTATCCTCCTTTACGATAATGCGTTTAAATCTAGTAGTTCAAAATGAATGTTTTTATCTTTCAAGCGTGCTTCAACGAAAGACACTTCTTGAGCTGATGTATTTCTAAGTAAGACGTGTAGACGGTTTTGACCATCTAATCCAAAGGTATCTGTAGATCTAAACAGGTTCATGATTTTAAAGTAATACTCATGAGGTTCTTGTGTATGATGGAGTCTTAATAAGGTGTAGTTGGCCAAAGCTTGTTCACTGTCTGAACGCTTAAGCTCAACCAAACGCTTAAATTCTGAAGCCACCAAGATTTCAGTGTTTTTAATGTATTTCTCAGTATGGACTTTTTCTTCATATTGATAGGCCCTTAAGAAGGATGAGGAAATCAAAGAAGTTAAGGTTCTAAGTAGATTAACCTGATAAAGATTCATAGATTCAAAAGACATCTTACGTATCATGATGATGGCGATGATGTTTCCTTTATTAAAAATAGGACCTGCCATCGCTGGGCTCTCTTGAGACCATTGATCGCCAATAAAGATATCATTATCAAGCAACTTCAGTTCAAGTTCTTTATGATCAGAAAGTTTAAACGATTTCCCCATAAAGACAGATTCTTCATTCTTAGCTCCAACCAAACGAGCATAACCACTCTTAGAATCAAAGGCATAAACGGAAACTGTCTCAGTCTCTAAAACATCCACCAACACTTTAATGATCGAAGAGAATAAAACCTCAGGATCTAAGCTGTCTAATGTATTGGTGATTGAGTAAAGTCTTGGAAGACTGGTCTTATAGCTGATGAGTCGCTTCTCATATTCATGTTTGATCATGACATTGGAATCGTTGATTTCTTTTAATTCTTGATGTTCATTCTCAAGATAATCTTTTTCAATACTCATTTGAGCTTGACTGGTTTTAAATTGGTCAACTGTATAACCAACCACAACACCCATAAAGATGTATTGGGCAAGTTTTAAGAAAGTATCCGCATTAAGAACAATGTGAACGAAATTCCCAAAATCAAATTGTAATCCATACAAATAGAATCCAAAGGTTAAGATGATCGATAAGATAGACTGACGGATCCCAAAGAACAAAGCAATAGACACGATATAGATCGTCATAAGATCAACATTCTTTAGAATACTATGATCTTTGAATAGATAAGATAAACTGGCCATCACCACAAATGAAACAATGTTTTCGATAAGATGAATGATTGTTGGATCTGATTTTTGTTTTTCTTGTTTTTCACTAGGGCGATTCTCAGCTTTACCTTTTTTAAGGAAATCCAGAGAAGCAATGGTTTCTTCAAAATTGTATAGTTCTCCCCATTCGAGTTCACTCTTAATCAATTTAGAATCAAACTTATTCATAAATGGGGTTTGAGATTCACTCAACAAAGGCGTTTGAACACCTAGTTTGTTTTTTAATAAGGTAGCCAAAGCCAATGAATCGATTTGAGCTTGCCCACTAACGTTATAAACTTTTGATGGGGTGTTCCCTGCACAACGAAACAAAGCCTCTATCGCATCACTGATATGTAAGGGAATCAATTTACGATTCTTATTGATATGGATCTCATTCAATGTTTTCAGTTGAATAAGCATCTCATTTAAAAAGTCATGTCTTAACTCATCTTGTTTATACCCATACAAATCTGAGAATCTTAAAATAAGGGTATTGAGTGGATATAAGGTACTATACTCTTTGATTAAGATTTCACCTTGACTGCTCAAAACACCTTTATAGGAGGAAGCACCATATGAGGTTTTCTCATTCACAGTTCCTGTTTTAAGTTCTTTATATACTTCAGTTGAGGAGAGATAAATGAACTTATCAACTTGGTATTTTACCGATAGATTCAGTACGTTTAACAGCTCACCGAGATACTTATTGGTGGCTGGTTCATAGATCCATTCAAGTGCTCCAAATGAACTCCCCGCAAAAATGACTTGTTGGGGTCTTATGTTACTTAAGATGCGATCAACATTCAAGTTTTCAGCTTGATAGTCATACCATTTATACGCCAGTTTCGGTCGATTAAATTTACCGAAATCACGATGTGAAATGATACTTACAGAATTCCCCTCTTTAACATGCTTATCGACCAATACCGCCGAAAAACTGTCACATTCTCCAATGAATAGTATTTTCATGGTTCTACCTCGCTCTATGGGCTCCATATCAAAAAATAAATTAGATAATATGATAAAACGAACCTATGTATGTAGTTTAAACTATTTCTGTCATGATTAAAAGTCGAACACCTTATTAGAGCCTAAAATTAAGGCTTTTATTCACTTTTTAATGATAATTGAGTTATTATTAGGCTCCTATTTCATAGACAAAGAAAGATAAAGAAACTTTTATCTACCCTCACTATCTTTCTTTGTGATTTGTACTCATTACGTACTATTTATTTATCACGTCTTAGAATGAAAGGATTGATAAACTATGGATTCAAGAATCCAATAAAAAATCCTTAGTGAATAAGGATTTCTTGAAGATCATATGATCTCTATTTATAACTGGTGCGCGTGATGGGAGGACAATTAGTTGGGTAATTGATTGCGGACTAGTGCTTAAAACTGCCTAAATCTGCTATTTAACTATCAATATTGTACTCTATTGCGGTGTGTTACCGTGTATTTTTTTAGAGGGGGGGAGATTTTGGGGGAATCCAATTATTTCAAATAAGCAAACGATCTTTTCTTATTTACTTAACAATAGTACATTTGTTTTAGCTCAACTGTATCTCTATGACATTTTATAAGGTGACTTTGCTTTTCTCAAGACAACTCACAATATTTATTTAGAAAATAGGTACTGATGTTTACGCATTTGCTCAAAAATAATATTCTTAACTCTGTCTTTTATTTCCATCGAATATAAAACATTACTATTAAGAATATTCTCAACATCCTTTTTAGTAAACGAAAATGACAAGTTTTTTCCATATAACTTTTCAATAACATCTAGTTGTTCATCAAAGCTATCAGAAAATGTTTTCGATTTCACTTTTTTCATAAGTATATAAAAATCTCGTGACAACGGATAGTCTAGTTTAATATCTGAAAGTAAGCTTGCACCATTATCAAAAATTGGGCAATAATGATAATTCCCTTTTTCATCCAACAAGACAGCAATATTATGTGTATGTCTATCTTCATTCAGAAAAAAAGCATCGATCGTCATCAATTGACTGAAATAGACTCCAAAGTCTTTTAAATTAGTCATCCTAATTGTTTGATCAACGATAAACTTCGCTCTGTTTTCATAAGACTCGATTGAGTATATACTCCTATTTAAACTTTGACCATAATAATTCATAAACAGTCTTTCAAGAGTAATTAATTGCCAACCATCGGGCATAAAGTTATTGCTCTTACACCCAACGAACTTATTATCTTGGTATTCAATTTCTTCACAGTCGTACTCTGTATAGTCAGTTTTCTCAAGATTAGAGAATTTTAGGAGTTTTGAGACTGTGTATTCACTTAGGCCTTCGTAACCGGTATAATCCGCTTTATACCAAACATCATTTTGAAACCACTTCATCTGATTTCCCTTAGAAGACTTCATCATATTGTCTTTTAAGTCATCATTATTTAATTTAATCATAATTATTCTCCCTTTCTATTTTAATCCAGAAGTTATCATCAGCCATTTTACCCAAAGTTCTCTCAATAATCATGAGCGGTTCATAAAACGGGATATCAAGTTCTCTTAAGTACACTTTTAAATTGTCCCTATTTTTTGGGAAGCATCTTGATTCAATGAAACCTTGATACTCGTCATAACTTGGATCTTCGTTTTTGCCAAAAGCACGAAAGATAAGATCGTTTGTATAGTTATATATCTCAACCTTTCTATTCTTTTCGTCAACATCGATTAGTGTACACACTTCTTCCTTAAACATATACCATAATCTCAAAGGGTATTTACTTTCTTGAATTTTAAAATCAGAGGCAAACTCCGGATATATGTTCAGCATTTTTATCAAAGTTACTATGGGGCCTTTGATCTTTGCGTCGCTCATTTCCCAGTTCTCAATCGTCTTTATTGAGCTATTAACCAAACTCGAAAACTCCTTCTGAGTTAAGTTTAGTTTCTTCCTTACCTCCTTTACATCTGAGCCTTTAATACTATTTCTTATTGCAAATATTTTTACTTGGGTCATAACTATTACCTCTAAACTAATATTACCCTTTTTTATAGGGTTTTTCAAGTATTATTTACCCTATATTTAAGGGTTTTATCTCCTTGTTTGCTGATATCTATAACAATTCCAGTCTTATTATGCTTAACCAAAAATTCAAATGTAACTCAAAGTGAAAAGTTTATATAAAACAAAACACTATTAGACATAGTACTATGGCTGTTCATCTCAGGACCTTAATAATCTTTTCACATTTTAATAAGAACTAACGCTCAAGTGATCAAAAATCTAGATAACTAGTTTAGTGGTCGTAACATTTCGCAACCCAAAAGTTCTTCAAGTTGAATTAATCCTTTTAGACAAAGGACTTTTCGCCTCTTATATATACTTCCTCACTCTTGATTCCCCTTAAATTCCACCAATTTAGGGGGAATGATGATCTAACCGGTTTTATAGATCATGAAAAAATCCTTAGTGACTAAGGATTTTTTGAAGATCATATGATCTCTATTTATAACTGGTGCGCGTGAAGGGACTCGAACCCATATGGTTGCCCGCTAGATCCTAAGTCTAGTGCGTCTGCCAATTTCGCCACACGCGCATTGCTTTTAGATTATATCAAAATCTGCCTCTACCTTCAATATCTGTTTGAGAAGTTCCCAATGTTCTTGCATTCTAAGCTTCATGGGATATGGAAATCGTCCCTCATTGAGATAATTTAGAAAGGTTGAAGCATTGATCCAACGATGGTCGATGGTTTCTCCTTCTTGATATCGAATCTGATGATCATCTACTTTAGTCTTTACCAAATAGGTACTCCATATACTATCCTCTTCGATCAGGGTATATAAGATCTTTAGGCCGTTTGGATCGACCAATATCCCTGTCTCTTCTTCAAGTTCTCTTACTGCCCCTTGAAGTTCATCTTCGCCTTTGATGACACTACCTGCGGTGACTTCCCATAATAAACCAAAGATCTTATCAGGATGTCTTAGGGTCACTAAAAGTTGATTGTCTTGATTAAAGGTGAAAATCTGTACGACTTTATGATAAACACCTTCTGGGATCTGCTCTCCTCGAACCAAATCGAATCCTAACTTATTCCCAAATCGATCTACCGCATCAAACAATTCCATATTAACCTAGCTTTCTCAAATAGGTGATGGCTTGTAAACCTGCGACACAGCCATCTCCGACCGCTTTACTGATCTGCATCAAACCAGGAGTACAATCTCCCGCTGCGAATAAACCAGGCACATTGGTCTCCATAGCGTCTGATACAACGATCTTATTACCGCTGACTTCTACACCTAAGGTAACGGCGAGGTCAACTGAAGAAGCACTTCCGAAAGCCACAAAGACTCCACTCACTTGATCAAGCGTCCCATCTTCTAGTTCAATGGATTCTACTTTATCTAAACCATGGATGGATTTTAGTTTATTCGTGTTAAGGATGACTCTAGGATCGAAGTGACCAGTCGCTTGAAGTCCATTCGTATACACCGTGACTTGTTTAGCCACGTTCACCAATTCTGCGGCCTCATGAGCCGCATATTCCCCATGACCCAACACAGCCACGTTTTTATTGCGATGAAAAAACGCATCACAGATCGCACAATAGGAAACGCCTTTGCCTTCAAGCTCTTTAACGCCTTTAAGCTTGGTGGTCATACGTGGTGACCCTGTCGCTAAGATGACACTTTTTGAAGTATAAGTGCTCTTATCGGTGATGATACTGAAGCCTTCTAACTCCATATGAAGACCAGTGATTTCTTCTTGAATCAAAGGAATATTGAGGTCTTTGAGTTGTTGATGACCAATGGCCAAGAGTTCAGGTCCACTCATCGTGGGTACCCCAAAGTAATTGGCGACTTTATCGGTTCTACTTAAAGAACCTCCGTCTTTACCGATGACCATGACCTCTAAATTTGCGCGTTTAATATAAAGTGCTGCTTGTATTCCCGCAGGACCACTTCCACAGATAATAACGTCCATTGTGTTCTCCTTTATACTACGATGATTGAATCGATGTGATTGAATTTATAGATCAATTCTTTTTCCAGTAAATGAGCTGCTTCTTTATAATCATTATCTTTCGCACTATGAGTCACGATGATGTCTACTTTAGGTAAGGTACTTCTATGCGTAAACAGATAACTTCTTACGGGGGCAGCTAACTTACCCGCGTGTATAGGAGAAAATAAGGTCATATGATCATAATGTTTTAAGTTGATATGATCCTCTTTGAGTTTAACAGATTTCCTAAAAGTAGCCTTATAACCAAACCATACATAAGCAAAGAAGTTTTGTGGATCAAACTTTGGTTCTATTCGATGAAGATCAGCATTGTGTTCTTTTGCGTATGTTTGAGCTAAAGCAAGTGCCTTACCTGAATGAGAGTAGACAACGATGATGTGTTTCATAGGGGACCTCTTAACTCATTTATTTTAACACAAAAAAACAGAGCCTGAGCTCTGTTTAACGTACGGATACCACTGTGAATCCTTTGGATTCAAGTAGCTTCTCAACTTTTTTCTTATCAGGTTCATCAACACGAATAATGAATTCATTATCAGACATAGAACTGATCAAGAAATGGGATACATTGATTCCCGCATCCGCAAATACTTTACCTAATTCAGAAATAACACCGACTTTGTTTTCACTGATGTCTAAGACAACCCGTGTTCCTGCTTCATGATAACCAAAGAATTGAACGAAGGCAGACAAGATATCCCCTGTGGTGATGATGCCTAATAAAGTGCTATCTTTGGCTGTGACAGGTAAACAACCGATGTCTTTGACTTCCATCGTATCAGCAGCCTCTTCGATCAAAGCATCAGGAGAAATCGTAACGACTTTCTTGATCATGATGTCTTTGACTTTTGTTTTCGATAAAAGATAATTCATCTCATGGATACTGAGGGTGGTCAAGTGGGATGGGGAATTTTCCGCAACGACACCTTGAGTAACAAGCCCTACAAGCTTTCCATTGTCTACAACAGGTAAACGATGGATATCATGATTACTCATCAGATCCAAGACTTCTGAAATGGTTTGTTCAGGTCCAACACAAATAGGACTAGCGGTCATCTTATGTTTTACTAGCATGGTTTTAACCTCCCAAGTAAACTTTCTGGACTTCAGGACTACTAAGCAATTCAGCTCCGGTCCCACTTAAGACAATGGTTCCTGTTTCTAAGACATAAGCTTTATCTGCGATCTTTAACGCTTGGAAAGCATTCTGTTCAACGACGAGAATGGTCGTTCCTTGAGCGTTGATCTCCTTGATGATGCTGAAGATTTCTTTAACTAGGATAGGCGCTAATCCCATCGATGGTTCATCTAGGAGAAGCAACTTAGGTTTAGCCATCAAGGCTCTTGAGATGGCCAACATTTGTTGTTCACCGCCTGATAAAGTTGAGGCATCTTGATGCTTACGATTCTCTAGGATGGGAAATCTTTCATAGACAGACTTAAGATCTTTTTGAATGCCTGCTTTATCTTTTCTAAGATAAGCCCCCATCAGTAGATTCTCATAGACGGTAAGTCCAGAGAAAATTCTTCGGCCTTCTGGTACTTGAACCAAACCTTTGGTTGGAAGTACTTGAGGTGATAAAGATAAAGTACTAACCCCTTGATAAACGATACTACCTGAAGTCGGTTTGATCAAACCACTGATGGTTCTTAGTAAGGTAGTTTTACCTGCTCCATTGGATCCAATCAAGGCAACGATAGAACCTTCTTCTACTTCTAATTCTACATCTTTCAAAGCGTGGATAACACCGTAATGGACATTTAATCCGCTGATTTTCAGCATGGTTATTCCTCCTCGCCTAAATAGGCTTCTATAACTTTAGGATTATTTTTGATTTCAGAAGGATTCCCTTGGGCAATCAGTTTTCCATAATCCAAGACAAAGATACGTTCACAAATCGTCATAACCAAAGACATATCATGTTCAATCAAAATGATCGTTAGATTCATATCTTTACGAATCTTCGCAATAAATTGAGTTAGAGCCTGTGTCTCTTGAGGATTCATCCCAGCAGCTGGTTCATCTAGAACCAAAAGCTTAGCCCCTGTCGACATCGCACGAGCGATCTCCAACTGACGTTGTTTCCCATAAGGTAAGTTCTTCGCCTTATCATAAGCCAAATCATCCAATTGAACTGTTTTTAAGAAATCATGAGCCCGCTTTTCGATATCGGCTTCTGAACTAAAGAATTTACCGATGCGTGTTAGTGCTCCAAATAAACCATACTGAGTACTTTCGTTCATCGCAACTTTAACGTTTTCTAAAACGGTCAACTCTTTGAATAAACGGATGTTTTGAAAGGTACGTGCGACCCCACGATGGGTAATCTTATACGGAGGTAGTTTACTCAACTCGATGGTTTTCCCATTCTTCGTTAAAGTTATTTTCCCAGCTGATGGACTATAAACCCCCGTCAACACATTAAACAAGGTCGTCTTACCAGCCCCATTGGGGCCAATCAAACCAACCAATTCACCTTCTTCAATGGTTAAAGAGACATTAGAAACTGCCGTTAAACCACCAAAATTACGTGTTACTTTTTCGATTGAGAGTAGGCTCATGAGCTTTTCTCCTTTTTCCTAAAGAAGGACTTAAAATCAGGCAAGATATTTAGGGCTACTTCTTTTGAGCCCATCAAGCCTTGAGGTCTAAAGATCATAACGATGATCAAAACCAAGGCATAAGAAATCAAACGCATTTCAGCGTAAGGCTGAAGTGCCATATTGACGAAACCAATGAAGATCGTGGTGATAACAGACCCACTTAAGGACCCCATTCCACCAAAAACAACGATGATCAAAATATTGATTGAGGTATTGACCCCAAAGGTTTCAGGTTTAACGACATAATATGTGGTTGCGAATAAGGATCCTGCGACAGAAGCCAAGACCGCCCCAAACATAAACGCCATGACCTTATACTTGGTCGTATT
>CAZXTB010000031.1:0-10550 GCA_964643535.1 uncultured Erysipelotrichaceae bacterium
GGTTTCTACGGATACAATGGTGGCAGGATAAGATCCAGTATGACCCACCATATCCCCATTGGGATAATTGACTCTTAAGAAAGCATATTTACCAGATTCGATGGCTTCAATCAACGCATCGGTGATGTCGGCAGCTTTCATCCAAGGACGTTGTTCAAAAGGCACCAGGTCTGATTTTATTTCGACGTAGGTTTCTAAGTTCTCATCAAACTTCTCTGTTCTATTCCCATTCCAGAAGTAGGTCACATGACCAAATTTCTGTGTTTCTGAGAGGGCATATTGAGAGATCTTATGTTTAACCAAAAGTTCTGAGAGGGTATTGGTGATATGAGGAGGAGAAACTAAGAATTTATTTGGGATCTGAAGATCTCCATCGTATTGAAGCATGCCTGCGTAGAAGACTTTAGGCATTCTAACGCGATCGAAATGTTTGAATTCTGAACCTTGTTCAAAGGCCTTTGAGATTTCAATGGCTCTATCTCCTCTAAAATTGAAGAAGATGACCGCATCACCATCTTGAATGGTTCCTACTGGTTTTCCTTGTTTATGAATAACGAAAGCAGGTAAGAATTGATCTGTGTATTGTCCTTCGATTCTAAAGGTTTCTATGGCGTCTTTCGCCGATACAAAGCCTCTTCCTTCACCTAAGACATGGGTCTTCCATCCCAATTCAACCATACTCCAATCGGCTTCATATCGATCCATGGTGACCTTCATACGGCCTCCACCAGAAGCAATCAACGCATTAAAATCAGGTCCATTAAGATCCGCTAAGGCTTTTTCTAACTGTTCAACATACAATAAAGCACTGGTTTCAGGGACATCTCGTCCATCCAGTAAGATATGAACTCTAACCTGTTTGATCTGTTCATCCTTGGCTTGTCTAATCAAATCTAAGAGTTGATCGATATGGGAATGAACATTCCCATCTGACAATAAACCTATAAAGTGTAAAGTATGATCTTTCGCTTGAGCACTGAGTGCTTTCCAAGTTTCAGATTGATAGATCTCTTTTGTTTGTATCGACGCATTGACCAATTTAGCGCCTTGAGCGTAAATCTGTCCACAACCGATCGCATTATGACCTACTTCAGAATTGCCCATATCTTCATCAGAAGGCAAGCCTACCGCTGTCCCATGCGCTTTGATCGTGATAAAATCTGCTGTTTTTTCGAGTTCGTCTAAGGTTGGTGTATAGGCATTGTTTACAGCGTTTCCGTAACTGTTGTCTGTATAACCAATCCCATCCATAACGATAAGTACCACTGGTTTTTTCATTGTGTTCTCCTTGTTGCTTTCTTATTTTATCACTTCTAGACCACTATTTATAGATTTATGCAAAGGACGAACATCCTGTAAAATCAGGTCTATGCTTAAAGAATAGCCAAGAATCCAAAACGTCGAATCAGTAATAAAATAACCTTGAATGAGATCTTGTGCTTTTCACTCTCTATGTATCTTTCTGATAAGACGACTCTTCTCTTTTCTGTCCATTCCTTTGTTTTTAAATCATACTTCATTAATCGATAAGACAAGTTAGCTTTGAGTAAAGGGCTTAAGAATTCAGGATACATCAATCGCTTAACGATATAGGTATTCATAAGAATATTAAAGATTCTATCTTTCCCTGAAAACCTATTTATTTTGCTTGGTAAATGATGCACAGTCAGATATTCAATCCTTCCCACATGTTGATGTGATCCCCATGCTTTAAGCGAAGGATAAAGCTCCTCTGAACCAAAGAAAAGATGTGTTGGATATAAAAGGGCTCCCTTATAGAATTCTCTACGTAAGACATGAGCACATCCGCAAAATGATCTTATGAACTCATAATCCAAGTTCTTGAATTGATATCTAAATCGACTATTCAGATTGGTTTCGGTCTGAGGTTCTAGGATATTGACTTCCGCTGCCACAACTTGGGCATGTGTATCCATAAACTGAATCATTTTTATTAAGAAATCTTCAGTTACTATGATGGCATCATCATCTAAAGAAAAAACATAGTCCCCTTTACACAGAGAAAAAGCGAGATTTCTACCTCCCGCAACACCCAAGTTCTCTTTTGAAAGAACGAGCTTATGGTTTATGGTCAATGAATTTAAGAAACTGTTTAATACCTCGGCTGTTTCATCCGAAGAATTATTATCAACAATTACCAATTCCATATCTTCATTCATAAAAGGCAAACAAGACTTCACTGCCCGTAAAACTTCATTGCACCTATTATAGGTAATGATCATAATCGAAAGTTTCATTTTTGTCCTCTTATTGATTAAACTTCTTCATCTCGCTTTTTCTCAAGTTCCTTTTTAAAAGACAATCTTAGAAAAGGCATAAGTAACTTTTAAAATAGAGTTTATTCTTCATATCCTAATCTAATAAAATGAGTGATTTTTAGGTCACTCACTTAACGGTATTGTCTTTAAAGTAATAGACTTTTTCTGTATCCTTAGAAAGCATATAAACGCCTCTGGCGTAACTGATCACGTAATCGGTATCTAAGAGCTTATCTCTTTGTAGGGTCAAGGTCTCATTTTCCGCTGCTAGGGCACTTAGTTTAGTATTCACCTCATCCAGTGATTTCTTTAAAGCCACTGTGGTCATGATTTCCTCAACGATGGGAACCATCAAGAAGCCTGATAAGGTAAAGAAAAACAAGGCTATGAAGATCGATTTAAATTTTAAACGTTTTCTTGTTGGGCTCATGGTAAGTTTATTATACCTTTGTGTTCATCTTAATCAAGCGTTTTTGGTTGAGTTTCATCAACTTGGGGATAAATTCGTTCATCGATGAGGATCTCATACAAGGTCATAGACATGGCTTTTTTAATCGAGTCCGCTAAATCTAAGACTTTGACCTTTAAATGTCGATGACCGAAGAAAAGATCGATCTCATCCCCAATCTTCACATCACTGGAAGGTTTCGCATGTTTTCCGTTGATGGTAATACGATCTTGATTGGCCAATTCTTTTGAGATGGGACGTCGTTTAACCAAGCGGGCTATTTTTAGATATAGATCAATGCGCATCTTAGCTCCTTTGCGGTACTTTCGTACTGGCGACCAACACAGATGTGGCGAGAAAGAGCCAATCATCTTGTTTAGGGATAATCAAAACGATTTGTTCATGAATATACTTGAGGGTAATCGAAGGCGAGATTGTGGTGATCTTCTCAAAGAGTTTGACCCCATCGATCGATGAAGACCAATGTTTCGTAAAGGTCAACATCATCTGATGTTTAAGCTCTTTCGCAGAATCGATGATGGGAGAATTCAATAAGAGTTCCCAGCGTTTCTTTTCGAACAAGAGCTGAACAGATTTAGGAAGTTTCCCATAAAGATCTGTGGTTTCTTCTTGAAGTTTACGCAAGGCATATTCGGTATCTGCCTTTTCTATGGTTTGATAAAGGCTTAGTTTTTCGAAATCTTTGTGTTCAAAGGTAGACGGAATATATCCATCGATTCCCATAGGGGTCTTGATGATGGGTTCTTGTTCAGGAATAAGAATACCAGACTTCTTTTCTTTGATGGCTTGTTCAAGCATCTCGATGTACATATCGATCCCAACGGTATCGATGAAGCCACTTTGCATATCCCCCAACATTTCACCAGCTCCACGAATGGTAAGATCTCTCATCGCTATCTTATAACCAGAGCCCAATTCAGTGAATTCTTTGATCGATTGAAGACGTTTCGCTGCGATCTCAGAAAGTTGTTTCTTAGGATTATACATAAGATAAGCATAAGCCAAGCGATCTGATCGACCGACTCGACCTTTGATTTGATAAAGCTGAGATAAGCCAAAGGTATCCGCTTGATCGATGATCATCGTATTCGCATTAGGGATATCGATGCCTGTCTCAATGATGGTGGTACAGATCAAGACATTGACCTCATTGTTGGTGAAGCGCATCATCACATCTTCGATCTCATCGCGATGCATTTGCCCGTGCGCTACCGCGATTTCCGCATCAGGGAGATCCATTTTAAGTTTAGCGGCGACTTGTAGGATATCTTCAACCTTATTGTAGAGATAAAAGACTTGACCTTTTCTTCCAAGTTCTCTTTGGATGATGTCTTTAATGACGGCTCGATTCTTTTCGATCACATAGGTTAGGATCGGTAAACGATTAAGCGGAGGTGAATCCAATTGAGATAAGGATCTTACCCCAACCAAAGACATCTGAAGGGTACGAGGAATAGGGGTCGCACTTAAAGACAAGACATGGACTCCTGTTTTGATTTCTTTTATTTTTTCTTTATGCTCAACCCCAAAGCGTTGTTCCTCATCGATAACTAAGAGTCCCAAATCTTTAAACTCGACATTTTTAGATAAAAGCTTATGGGTCCCAATCAACACATCGACTTTGCCTTCTTTTAAGGCATGTAGGATGGTTTTAACTTGATTGTCAGGGACAAAACGATTCAATAAGGCAACAGATATCGGATAATTGGCGAATCTGTGAGAGAAAGTATGAAAGTGCTGAGCCGATAAGATGGTCGTAGGACACAGAATCGCGACTTGTTTTTTCTCAACGACGGCTTTAAAGGCCGCTCTTATGGCGACTTCTGTTTTCCCAAACCCTACGTCACCACACAATAAACGATCCATAGGTACGGTACTCATCATGTCTTTTTTGATGTCGGTAACTGCTGTTGCTTGATCATGAGTCAATGGGTATTCAAACTCTGCTTCAAAATCTTTCTGCATCTGTGTATCTGGCCCAAAAGCAGGGGCGATATCGGTTTCTCGTTGACCATACAAGGCAATCAAGCGTTCCGCTAGATCCAAGACATTTTCTTTGATTCGTGCTTTCGTCTTCTTCCATTCCCCAGATCCTAGGGTATGAAGTTTAGGGACGACGCCTTCTTTAGAGACGAACTTACGGACCAGTTGAAACTGTTCTAGTGGTACAAACAAAGAGGTATCGTGACGATAAACGATGTGTAGATAATCGCGATGGGTCCCTTCCGATTCTTTCGTAATGATCCCAATGTATTTACCTACCCCATGTTGATGATGAACCACATAATCTCCGGGTTGTAGATCTTGATAAGAATGAAGGGTTTCGGCTTCTTTGAACTTGGTGTTGTATCGTCCAATAAAGACCTTATGATTAAACAATTCTTTGGAACTATAAACGATGATGTCTTGTGAGATCAACTCAAAACCTTCATCGAGATCTTGAAGGATGACGATTAAATGAGGATTATCTAAATCCTTTAGTTTTAAAGAATACGTGATCCCGTTTTCTTGTAGACAAGGAATCAACTGTTTGATTTCAGCGTCTTTTAGACAACAGACCACGGTCTTTGTCTTAAGATCTTCACTGATCATTTTCACGTGTTGCAGTAAGGATTGAGAAGGCACATCTATTTCTCTAAACGGAAGATGAATATTATGCGTCGTTTCGAATCGACGAAGATCATTGGTTCTAACCTTAGGGATGATGCGTTGATAATCCGCAAACACTTCAAAGAAAGGCAAGGCTTTATGATCCGTAACCAATTCTAAGAGATAATCTAAGGTTTCCTCATGAAGGATCGTATTGTGTTCTTTGATGTCTTCAAAGGTAGAGGCAATCACCAAAGGATCATTCATATAATCTACGATGGTTTGACTGTTGTCTAATAGAGCTCTGTATCGATAAAGATGGTTCTCTTTCAACTTGAGTCTCATCAACTCAAGATCATTCTCTAAAGTCGCTCTTAAAAGTTCTGTGCCTTCTTTTCCTTCACGTTCATCACACAGTCTCATCAGTTTTACGCTCAAGACATCAATCTCTTCTTGGGTAAACAAAAGATCACTGGCCATTTGAACAGTGATGGTGTTTAAGGTCTCGATGGAGTGCTGGGTCGATAAATCAAAACAACGAATACTTTCGATCTCATTGTCGAAGAATTCCAGTCGAATTGGGATCTCACTGTTGACAGGGAAAATATCGATGATGCCTCCTCGATGAGCGACCGTACAGGGTTGATCGACTCGATTGGTTTCTGTATAGCCCATTTGTCTAAACTGTTCAAAAAGAACCTTAGGTTGGATCACTTGATTGACTTGGATGTTGATGGTTAAGGCTTCAAACTGTTTCACAGGAGGAAGGTATCTTAAAAAGGCTCCTACGTGCGTTACAACTACCTTAGCGGATTCTTTTTGAACTCTCGATAAGACATCTATTCGTCCTACATTAAGCTCTGGAGAGGCGGCTATGGCTTCTACACGCAAGGATTCTTCTGCCGCATACAGTAAGACATCTTCGCCTAACCACAGTTGAAGTTTCTCAACCAAGTGTTGAGCTTGATAGAGATTAGACTTGATGATGATCATGTTTTGGGGATAAAACTTAAACGATGACGCCACTAATAAGGCTTCCTGCATTAAACTAAGATGCGAAAAAGTGACTTTCCTTTGAGAAAAGTCACGGATCAAGGGTTCATTTTTTAAACGATCTAGGAGGGCTTTCATTCTTTATTGTACAGGTTCATCAGTTCAGTAAAGCTCATCTTAGGAAAGTCCATCGCTGCTTTCTTGGCTTTTAAAATGGCTTCTATGACACTGGGTTCTTCTTGTTTAGAAAACTTACCTAAGACATAATCTACGGTTTGATACATGGGATTCTTATCGATCCCCAATCTACATCTAGGAAACTCTTGGGTCCCACAATGTTGAATGATCGATTTCATCCCATTGTGTCCTCCAGCACTCCCTTTTTCACGTAAACGAACTTTACCTACTGGTAGATCTAAGTCATCATAGATCACAAAGATGTCTTTAGGATCAATCTTATAGAAATCCATGACGAGTCTAACCGATTCTCCTGAAGCATTCATATAGGTATGCGGTTTTAAAAAGATCACAGTTTCATTATTGATGGTGGTTTGAGCGATCTCCCCTTTGAATTTGGCTTGAACTTTCAAACCCAAATCATTGATGAGCGCATTGACGACCATAAAACCGACATTGTGTCGCGTTAAGGCATATTCTTTACCTGGATTACCCAGTCCAACAATCAGTTTCATATTCATTATTATAACGCAAATGGGGTCGTCTTGTCGCTCTTCATGAGGTCATCAAAGAAGAGAATCATCTTACTCATGGCGATTTTACTTTGAGGATAGAAGAATTTCGTATGAAAACTATGAGGCAACATCATTCTTAAAGGATAGTAATCATAAACGAAGGGTATTTTCGCTTGGATGAACTTTTTTCTTAAACGATGGGTTTGTGGACTTAAGAAATCCCAAGCCGAGGTCATTAAGTACGTCGAAGGAAAATCTGAAGTCATCTGTTGAAGCGGAGACGCACTTTTATATAGGGGATGATTCTTAAAGTCTTGTCTCATAAAGATCTCAGCCATCGTCGCTTTACGATAAGGAACCCATTTTAGATCACTAAGAAAGGATGCATAATCATAGATCCCACAGCTTAAACCCATTCCCATAAGCTTAAAGTCAAACGCGAATGGATAGTTCTTTTTTAAACTGGGGTTGGTTAGAATACACGCAAAGAGACTGCTTAAGGTCGCCCCAGCTGATTCTCCCACCACAAAGACCTTGGTCATATCGAGATGATATCTCAACTTATTCTCAAGTAGAAATTTTAAAGCCCCAAACAGATCTTCAATCGAGGCAGGATAAGCCACATCCCCCGCTAAACGATAGCTCACATTCGCCACCACATACCCACGATTGGCTAAACGAGCCGCATAATCGAGATAGAATCGAGTATGATTCCCACTTACAAATCCTCCCCCATGAACCAAAAGGATCACAGGATAGCTTTCTTTCTCGTCAAGTGGATAAAGAAGATCCAGTGTTTGATTATCTTTACTGTTTTTTGTATAGGTGATATTACGTAAGATACTGATCTCAGGAGATCCACTGTCTAAAAGAGCGATCTTGTCTTCGATCGAATTGAGCCCATTCCAAAAGGTTTTTAATAAACGATGCTTGTTCATAGACTCATTATAAGGTTTTATCGACTATGTTAAAAGTCGTTAGGGTCTTCTTGATGAAAAGTATCAATACTTTCTAATAGTTGTTTTATTTTAAGTTCACGTTCTTTGTTTTCTATCGTATGGTTATTTCTCAGCATGGCTTCATCAAAAATAACATTCATTGCGAAACTTGGATAGCATTCTTCATTGAGGATCGTAATGATTTCTTTTTCTTCAGTTTGTGGACCCATAAGATCTTCATAGTAGAAAATACTGTCCCGTATCGTTGGGAATTCAAATCGATCTTGAGAAGATCTTGAGTTTATGGAGGAAAGAGAGATGTTGTTCATAACTCTATCTTAAAATTATGATCATCTCCATTCATCAAAAGCTGGTAAAGAATATGTTAAACAATTTTAATAATCATTTAGTACTCGTAAGTAATCTTGCTATGTGTTAAATCTGAGATTAGGAGTGACTTAGTTTGTGTAACTTACTATAAGGTATGATGTCCATTAACTTCTCTTCTAGATTTCTTTTCTCAATTTCAATGTCATAGCTATTTTGGATACGCAACCAATAACCAACACTTAATTCAAAATATGCACATAAACGTAAATCCGTTTCTGGTGTAATAGAACGTTTACCAGAGATAATCTGGCCAATGCGTGTAGCTGAAACACCAATGTCTTTAGCAAGACGATATTGTGTAATATTTAATGGTTTAATGAAATCTTCCGATAATATTTCACCAGGATGTATAGGCATGATTTTTTTAATTGTCATTGATGTTTCCTCCTTAATGATAATCACATATCTCAACAGATTCAGGTCCTCTTATCGTCCAAACAAAACAAATTCTAAATTGATCATTGATACGTATAGAGTGTTGTCCTTCTCGATCACCTTTTAAAGCCTCTAACTTATTGCCTGGCGGTACTTTTAGATCACTTAGTATTAATGCTGCATCAAGTTGTGTTAGTTTTCTTAATGCAATCCGCTCAAATGATCTAAATCTTTTGACAGACTGATAGTGAAATAGTTTTTCAGTGTCTTTATCTTTAAAGGAAAGGATCATATCAATATAATATCGTATTACGATATTATTGTAAAGCGTTATTATACATTCAAATAAACTATGTAAATGGAATAATCCTTATCTTATACTCATACAACTTTTACATAGTAACTCAATAAAAGTCGATCTATCCAATTTCTCATAGAATCTTTACACGTTAGATATCATACTCCATAAAAAAACAGCCCTGAGGCTGTTAATTTTTGTTTTTATCGTAAACGATCTTGAGTCGACGTTGATTGCCTTCTCCGATCGATTCCGTTTTGATGTGAGGCATTTCACTGAGATACTGGTGAATGACCTTACGTTCATCATTAGGAAGAGGATCTAAGGTAGCAGTCGTTTTTGATCTTAGAACTGAACGAGCGATTCTATCAGCTAAGGCTTTGACCTTTTCATAACGATCTTGTTTATAGTTGTTGATGTCGACAAGAACACTGTACTTGCCTTTGAAGTGCGAATTAACGGCTCCTCTTACAACGGTATTGATGGCTTGTAGGGTTTGACCTGCTTTACCAATCAAGATCGCATTGTTTTCCGCATCCAACATGACACTGAATCCTTCTGCTTCTTGTTTGACCATTACGTTGACTTCAACTTCGATGTTTCTAAAATAGGTTTCTAGATAGTCTTGAACGAAAGACATAACGTCTTCTGGACCTGTGACTTCGATGGTCACCAAGGTACCCATACCTAAGAATCCTGTCTTTTCTTCTGTTTTTGTATAACGTAACGCTTCAGCTTCAAGACCCGTTTCTTTAGTGGCTTGAGCCAAGCAATCTTCCAACGTTTTTCCGCTGTAACGCTTCATTATACGACCTCTTTCTCGATATAAGCTTTCTGGATGTAGTAGGTCTGAGCGATCTGAGCAGCTGAACTCACGAACCAGTAAAGGCTCATGGCGGTAGGCCAAGTAAACGCAAAGAATAAGATCATCCCCATTGAGGTATACATCATCATATCGGTATTAGGAGCTTTCGCAGGTTTTTCGCCTAAACGAACAGGTTGTTTCTTCGCTTTAGCTTTATTGAGCCACATCGGAAGTTTCATAGAAACAAATTGAGAAACGCCCATTAAGACAAAGATAACCACAAACAACCACTGACCAGCACTGATGGCTTGTTGAGGAGAGTTAGATAAAGCATAACCAAACAAAGAACTTGTTTTAACGGCTGATGCGTGTTGAACAGCGGTATACATCGCAATGATGACAGGGAACTGAATAAACATGGTTCCGATCGCTCCGAAAGGATTGATGTTGTGCTTAGCGTATAAGCCATTCATTTCTTGAGACATCTTCATCTTGGATTCGTTGTCGTTTTTACCAGCGTATTTGGCTTGGATCTTCGTCAATTCAGGTTGAATGGTCTGCATCTTTTGCGAAGCTACGGTTGATTTGACAGTCAGTCCAAAGGTCAACAACTTCACTAAGATCGTACAGAGGATGATGGCTCCTGTGACCGTAACGTACGGTGTGAGCCAGTTAAGGGCTTGCGCCAATGGGAATACGAACAGGGCTTCAAACCAACTGTT
>CAZXTB010000032.1:0-10518 GCA_964643535.1 uncultured Erysipelotrichaceae bacterium
CTTGAACAGAGGAGTTTATAATCCCATACTCCTCCAGAACGCGCTCTTTTCGCAAAATACATGCCAGCTCCAAAGATAGAATATGAAGAGCATGCTATTACATTATCAGTATATGGATTAAGACATTGATTAAACAATCGTGAGTACTCCAAACTTACATTACTATAGTTTGCTTTGACACAAACACTAAGATTGAAACTTGTTACCGATCCATAACATGGGCCACTACCTTCATCAATAATCACACTAGAATATAGATTAGGTGTTGAGATTTTTTGCGAAACCATTAATGGATAATCATAAGCTTCAGTTTTGGTCGACGTAAGTAGATCGGGGTATAAAGTGAATAGTATTTTCGCATCTTCAATTTTACTTAAATCATAGTTTATTGATTCTACAACAATAATCGCACTCGAAGTGTATGCTTTTACTGTTAGAAGTTTATTCTGAAAGGCAATAGTCAAACTTATAATAACTGAAAATCTAAGAATTTTTCTCATTGGATTTTGTTCCTTATAAATCTAGTTTATCACTAGTAAAATCCATAATCTACCCACAATGAGTGGAGTTTCATCGATTTTGTAATGGTTTAAAAAAACGCACTTTTCAGTGCGTTTAGATTAAATCATCAAGTCTCTTTTTGGATAGAAATAAGAACTGGCCACAATCGCAACCACTACAGACACTAAAGAAAACACAAGATAGAAAGGATCCAATTTAAGATTCAATAAATCACTGACTCTAAAGTATTGGAAAGGCACTAAGATTCTTAAGAAGTCTGTGTTATCGATGATGCCCATGATGACTGATAAGAGATAGCTCGTCAACATGACTGTAAGTGATAGCTGAGATGACTTCTTGGCGTCTTTTAGGAAAGCCGCTAAGAAGAAAGAGACTGCTAAATAAAACATCATGATGATAAACATCGCGATCATCATATACGCCAATTCACTTGAGATCGTATCATTAGGTGAGACCGTATTGATGATGGCCACAGAAGTACCCCAAGTCACTAAGACAAAGACGATGACTAAACTCGAAGCAGCAGCTAATTTAACCAAGAGGATCTTCATTCGACTAATGGGTTTTACCATTAAGAACTCTGCTGTTTTATCGCGTTCTTCTTTCGCTAAGATTCCTGATCCAATCATGATGGCGAAGACAGCTCCCATGATGGTGACATAGGCATAGATCATCCCATAGAAACCACCGAAGCTATCAATAGGGATGCCTGATAATCCAAAGATGGCCATAAAAGCTTTCGGCATGGATCCTAAGATTGTCGATAGATCCATATTGCCTCCAGAAGATAAGGCTTCATACTTACCAATGCCTGCCCCAACCATAAAGACGATGCCTAAGATCCAAAACATCATCGTTTTTAAATAAGATTTCAATTCTTGAAGATATAGGTTCATATTTCCTCCTACACCGCATGGATGTCTTTACGGGTATACACCACGTAAGCACCCACACAAGATCCAATCGAGATCAATGCCCACATCCCAAACATCGGCCATTCATAAGAAGAGTTATAGAAGATGTAAGCTTTCTCAAACCATTGGAAAGGACTAAAATAACGTAACCAAGGTTCATCTAAGATGGCCTGCATCAAGTTCATAACGAATAAGGTAAAGACCACCGACATACTGACCCCTACGACAGATTTTAATTTACGTAAGAGCACTGCCGTTAAGATCCCAATACTCGCAAACATCACTTGAAGTAAAAGCGTAGAAACAATAAACAATAAGAACACTTGAACATTCAGTTCACCAGTCTCTACAGTCAATAGCATCACCGTAGACAAGATACTTAATAGTGTCCAAGTGATCAATATGTGAACGAAAATAGCTAAGCTTTTTTGAATCAGGATACTAGAGCGAGTCAGTGGTTTCGTTAAGATAAAATCATTCATTTTTAAACGAACTTCTTTACCTACCACACCTAGTCCCAGCATCATCCCCTGCATTGCTGCGATCAATTGGACATACATCAAGATAAAGGAATAGAAGCCCAGTCCTGTAAACAAGGTATCCACATTGACCCCTAAGCTTTTTAATAAAAGCTCAGGTAGATTATCAAACAAAGGCTTCATAATGGCGATCTGTTCATAATACACAGGATAAAACGACATAAAGATGATGACCGTCAGCGCTAAAGCGAAGCTCCAGCTCAGTGTCGATCTAAAAAGTTGTTTAAACTCAAATCTAAAAACATTCATATTAAGCCTCCTTCTGATAGTAGTGAAGGAAGATCTCTTCAAGTTCTGCCTCTTGGACATTGACTCTTATCAAATCCAACGAAGCGAGTTTCTTCATCAATAGGTTGATATCACCCTTATAAATGAAGGATACTTCTAACCCATTTTGAGTCAATTCATTGAGTTTACCTAAACCTAAAGTAGAGACATCAAAAGGAACTTTGGTTTCAAAGCCTACTTTAAGATAAGCTTCTTCTTTCATATTTTGAACAGAGTCGATCTTAACGATCTTTCCATCTTTGATGATGGCGACGCGATCACAAAGCTTTTGAACTTCTGATAGGATATGCGAGGAGAATAAGACGGTCGCCCCACGCTTGTTTTCTTCAGCCAAGATATCGAAGAAGATATTCTGCATCAAAGGATCTAAACCTGAGGTCGGTTCATCTAAAAGAATCAGTTTAGGTGAATGAAGTAAGCCTTGGATGATGCCTACTTTCTTTTTATTCCCATAAGACAAATCATCGATCTTCTTATTGAGATCTAAGTCTAAACGAGATGCCAATTCTTTGATTCGTTTACTACAATCCTTTTTATAGAAACTCGCTGAGTAATTTAAAAGTTCTTTGACCTTCATATTGTCATAATAGAAAACTTCAGAAGGCAAGTAACCGATCTCTTGATGGATCTCTTTCGCATGCGTGATCACATCTTTCCCAAAGATCGTTGCGGATCCTGATGTAGGATGAATAAGCGCTAAGAGTAAACGGATCGTGGTGGATTTACCTGCCCCATTAGGCCCTATAAATCCAAAGATCTCTCCTTCTTCTATACTAAGATCAACCTCAATGATTCCTCTAGATTTCCCATAATACTTCGTTAGTTTTTTTGTCTCGATAACGGCCATAAAAATCTTTCCTCCTTATGGAATACAAGTCAATAACTACATTTTTAGTATAGCACTGTGCCCATAAAGAGCGCATAAAAAATCAGTCTTTCGACTGATTCATAAACGACTCAATATCTTCAATACGCTTTAAAATGTTTGGGGATAAGATCTCACACCCATTTTCTGTCACCAAGACATCATCTTCAATACGTATCCCTATGCCTTCTGATGAGCTATAAAGTCCAGGTTCAACGGTGATCACCATGCCTGGTTTTAAAATCATCCCATCCATCTGTCCGACATCGTGGGTATCTAAACCTAAGAAATGAGAGACCCCGTGGTAGTAGACCGTATCGATTTGAGAGGCTTCCTCAACGATCTTCGCTTCAACACATAGGCTCGCATAGGTCGTTTTTACGATTGCGTTGAGTTCACCCATGGTAATCCCGGGTTTGATCGCATTAAAGACATTTTCTTGAGCTTTAAGTACGATTGAATAAAAAGTTTTTTGTCGATCACTGAATTTCCCATTCACAGGGAAAGTCCGTGAGATGTCTGCGCAATAATGTCCATAAGTAGCACCTAGATCCAATAGAAGAAGTTCCCCATCAACCAAGGTCTTTTGATTACTCACATAGTGTAAGGTACACGCATTCTCACCAGAGGCCGCAATCGTCTCAAACGCATTTTCGCTATTCTCTAAAGCCAAAGCGTGATTAAAATTCGCCACGACTTCATATTCTTTTAGACCTGCTTTTAAATGTCTCAAGGCATTTTCGATTCCACGTTGCGTGATATCGATCGCTTTCTTTAGATTGTCGATTTCATCCGTTGACTTAAAGACACGTAAGGCATTAACGGTATGGTTAAGATTAACGACCTTCATCCCAGGATAGAGCTTATGGATCTTGCGTCCAAAGGCTTCTCCCTCCATGATTCGCGCATTTAAAGAATCTCTTTCGGTATCGATGTATAAGATATTGACCCCATTACGATCGATGAGACGTCCTAATGAAGGTTCATAGTTGGATAAAGGATAAATCGTATTGAGCCCACTGATGGCTTTCGCTTCATCTTCTTTAAGGGATTTCCCTACCCACTTCTCCATGAGAGGATTCTGATCTTTGATAAACAGGATCTCTTTTTGAGAAGTCGCTGTTTTTAATAGAACCAAAATCAAACTATCTTCATCTAAACCGGTTAGATAAAAGAAGTTACGATTGACACTAAAAGGATAGGTCGCATCCGCCGAGCGTTTAATCAAATCTCCCGCAAACAAGACCGCCATCGATCCTTCATCCATGGCTTTAAAAACTTCAGTTCTTCTTAATTGATTAGGATTCATAGGATCTCCTTTGGGTAATAGACTTTCTTATCATCTTTAGACTTGGCTTTTACGATGGCTGCGACGATGTTGGATACAAGTGATAATTCTTTGATGGATCCATCTGTACAGCTGATATAAATCAAGGATCCTTCTTCACTATAGGGGGTATAAGGTCTTGAGATCATCTCATCTTGATAGAAATAATATCGACTATCATATGTCTTTTCTACCTTTTGTTTCATCTCACTGCGTTCTTTTATCGATTTCACATCTTGGTATTCAAAGAGATCTCGATTTAAGAAACGCTTGGCCAAATCACTTAAGATGGGATCTGTATCTTCACTGGCCAAATGAAAGCCATAAAAACAAGCTGCCTCATCCAAATGAAAGAAGGCGTTTAAATCAGGAGCTGTGCTTAATAACTTAAACATCGGATATTTTTCTAAGACCTTAGGATCTTGTTTAACCAAATCTTCAAGCCTCTTAAAGAATCCAATCAAGACCGCCTCAACGGCTCTTCCTACAGGATGATAATAGACTTGGTAATACATATGATAGCGCGCCATAATGTAATCTTCGATACTATGGATCCCGCTTTCTTTGATCGTTAACTTATCTTGAGCGATCTTAAAGGTCCTTAAGATTCTTTCTATGTCATATTGCCCATAGGAAGTCCCTGTAAAATAAGCATCTCTGAGTAAGTAATCCATACGATCCGCATCCAATTGACTGGATACAAATTGAGTCAAGATTGTTTTAGGATGGGTATGATCTAAGATCGATGCGACCACTTTTGATAAACCAGGCTTCGCTTTTTCTAAGACTCGATGAACCTCAGAGTCTTCTAGAATGATTCTTTGAGTCATCGTCTCATGATGAATATTCGATATGGTCTCAAAGATATGACTGAAAGGCCCATGACCTAAGTCATGAAGCAAACCTGCAGCCATCACCGCAAGGCGATCTTCTTGAGTCAATAGCTCATCGATTCCACTGATCTCATAGACCATTCGTCTAACGATCTCATAGACCCCTAAAGAATGGGCAAAGCGTGAATGTTCAGCCGTATGATACACCTGATAGGTCGTACCCAATTGATGGATCCGCTTTAAGCGTTGAACTTCTCGCGTTCCTACCAGATCCCAGATCAGTTGATCTTCAATATGGATGTATTCATGGATAGGGTCTCTTAAGACCTTGGTTTCGCTTGTTTTTACTAACATAGTTCTTCTAATAGGACCACTGCTTGCGCAACGACCCCTTCCTCATGACCTATAAAACCTAAACCTTCTCCTCTAGTTGCCTTTAGATTTAATTGATCTGCTTGACAGTTTAATACAGCACAGAGTCTTTCTTTCATCAAGGGAATATGAGGAGCCATCTTAGGTCTTTCAATCAAAATAAGCGCATCAATATTTCCGATCTTATAATGTTTCTCATCCATCATCTTAACGACTTCTTTTAAAATCAACAGAGAACTGATCCCTTTGTATTTGGGATCTGTATCTGGGAAATGATTCCCTAGATCGCCTAAAGCCAAAGCCCCTAAGATCGCTTCTGCGATGACATGCGTCAAAGCATCCGCATCAGAATGACCCAAACATCCTTTAGGATGATCGATTAAAACGCCTCCTAAAATCAGAGGTCTTCCTTCTACTAAGGGATGAATATCAGTGGATTGTCCAATTCTCATAAGGTCCTCGCCTCTTTATTATAACATTGACTTCTTCTTTCCACCTGTTCAAAAAAATGCTTGTTTCTTTATTTTGACCTTTAAGTGAATGTGTTAAAATTAACCCATGAAAGTTATGACCTTTAATCTTCGCTACGACAATACCACCGATGGATACAATCAGTGGTCTTTGCGTAAAGAAGCCCTATTAAAAACTTTTATGAAACAAGATGCCGATGTGATCGGAACTCAAGAATGTACCCAAACCATTTTAGATTATCTTCAGGAACATTTAAGTGAGTATAACTTCGTAGGGGATGGTAGAGAAGCTGATCTCAGTGGAGAAAGATGTACCATCCTATTTAAGAGAGCGTCTTATGAGCTCCTAGAAAAACAAACTGTCTGGCTCAATGGGGATTTTACCTTAGCGGGAGATATGGATAAACGAGAAGGTTTTGCGCGTATCTGTACGATGGCCCTTCTTCTAGATCAACAAACAGGACAAAAAATTCGCATCTTCAATGCGCACTTAGCTTATAAATCCAAATCTACAATTCGAAGAAACGGACGGATGCTTTATCACTATATTGAACAGTTTAATAAGACTAAGGTTCCCTTTGTCTTAATGGGAGACTTTAATAGTCCCATCTCTCATCCACTTCATACTCGTTTATTAAGAAGGTATAAGGAAGCTTATACAGAGCTTAACTTAGAAAGACCAAATACCTTTCACGCCTTTGGAGTCCCTGATGGGATAGAAGCCATCGATTTTATTTATACTAAGTCTTTGAAGTTTAAAAGTGTAATCACCGATACCAGTCTCATCGAAGGACATTATCCTTCCGACCATTACCCGGTCATAGCGGAGCTATTATGAACCTAAAGATTAGAAAAGCAGTTGTAGAAGATACCCCAACCATTCTTTATCTTATTAAAGAATTGGCCATGTTTGAACGTCTATCCGATCATGTCTCCTGTAAATTAGAAGATCTAGAGAAGGCTCTTTTTGATCATCAAGAAGCCAAAGTAATCTTAGCGGAAATCGACCAAGCAGTGGTTGGTTTTGCCTTGTATCATTATAACTTTTCTACGTTTATCGGTAAAAAAGGACTCTATATGGAAGATATCTTCGTCATAGAACCCTTTCGTAAACATGGGGTAGGTAAAGCTATGTTTATGAAGCTTCTTGAAATCGCTAAAGAAGAAAACTGTGGAAGAATGGAGTGGTCTGTTTTAGATTGGAATTCTCCTGCCTTAAGTTTTTACTTAAGACAAGGAGCTAAACCAATGAGCGATTGGACTGTTTATCGAATAGAAATCTAAAAAGTCGAAATCGACTTTTTATTTAATCGTTCTTATGTTTTTTCTTTCGAAGAATGGGATCAAGACATCTTCGCATTCCATAACACTTAGATAAGGTTTTAATAATACTTCTTTCCCATCTTTAAAGATTAAGACGTAATGCTGATAAACCGTAGGGTTATCTGATTCACTACTCAACTCAAAGCGATATTCTAAATGATCGACATCATAATAGGATATTTGTTTGGTAGGAGGAAACCACATAAACCCAGGAGCTAGTGAGAAGTTGCTTTGGTTAAAGATCAACAGGTTAGTTCCTCCCCACGAAGCAACACTCAACATCATCACCATAACACCCAATGAAACCCATCTTAGATTTCGTTGAGAAAGATCATGTTTAGATCTCATCGCATACCCTAAGTAGATTTGATGGTCTTTAGGAAAAGCAATTTGATGAGCCAAAGACTTAACCCATATGGCCGCAAAGAAATTCCCAATCAATAAAGGGGGTATCGCAAAAAGCGTATTCACCTGAGTCGTATAATAGCTATCAAAGGTAAAGGCCCAAAACGTAAACCCCATCACAAAATAAGTAATGATCGCCATAGGTAGGATACTCAGAACCAAAGCTAAGGCATAACTAGAACGCTCTTGTTTATGTCTTTCATCAAGATTTCCTTCATTGACGAATCTATAATTTTTCTCAGTGAGCGAAGGCACCAAACATTGATGTAGACCTCGTTTAAGATTTTGACTTAGTTTTTCTATGATCCTTAAATCATAGTCGCTGAATCTTTGATCCATCTTTCTCATGGATTCTAGTGCTTCTTCGGTATTGCCTAAAACGAAGTGCTTCATAAAAGGACTTATCGCATGAGCCAGTTTAAAATCCAATACTGCTTGGATCGCATCTTCATTAATCGTCTCACGATGTTCAATACACTGTGAATGATCTTTAAGGATCTTTTTCGTTAAGTGGTCTCTCGTAGAAGGATCTTGAGCCAGTTCTCTAAAATGAGATTGATACTTTCTTAAGATCGCCATCTCACTTTCAACCACTTCCAACATCAATTCTTCGGATAAGATGTCTTGAAACACAAAAGGACTAAGATCATCTCTTTCTAAGACTTCATCTAGGCTTACCACCAAAGCTTTACCTTGTGGATCTAAGACAAAGTCCATTTTAACGATACAACAAGGTGCTTTCTCAATGGCTAAATTAGGAATCATCGTCAAGCTTATCCCATACGATTCATAATCGATGAGGTATTGGATCTTGGTTAAACTTTGGACTTCTCTGGTAGGGGTCGTATAAAAGCGTCCACGTTTAATGATGGAGCCCTGTGTCATACGGGCAAGTCTAACCATTTCAATTTCAAAAACTTTAAAGACTCTTTCAAAGAATCTTTCGTAAGCTGCAGATGTCTTTCTCATCGCTTCTCCATTCAACTTGATCGATTAGGTGTGTCTAAACGATATCAATAGTATCATTATGACTTAGTTTTCATTTTGATTCTACCCCTTCGATAAATTTTTAACTAAAAATAAAAGAAAACCCTGTAAAGGGTTTTCTATACTTTAATAAATTTTTCAACATCTACCACAAATATGGTTGCCCCTCCGACATTTACTTCTAATGGGAAAGAAGCATATCGACCTAGGTCATAGGAAGCCGTAGACGGAACTACTTCAGTTCTGGTTTGGCTTTCCTTTTTGATGAGTTCGATGCATTCGTCTACTTTATCATTATCGGTCCCAATTAAGAAAGTAGTGTTCCCGATTTTTAGAAATCCTCCGGTCGTGGACAATTTCGTTACTGAATAATTGGCTTTTGTAAGCTCGCTTTGTAGGGTATGGCTATCTTCGTTGGATACGATCGCAATGATGAGTTTCATGGTGTGTCTCCTTCATCCCAATTATACAACAACAATCCCTAATTGTTGAAACGGAAGTGTAAGACATCTCCGTCTTGGACTTGATATTCTTTACCTTCGATACGTAATTTACCCGCATCTTTGACCGCTTGTTCCGTCTTATATTTCATGATGTCTTCATAGAGATAAGCCTCTACCTTAATGAATCCTTTTTGGAAGTCTGTATGAATGACCGCTGCACACTCTGGTGCTTTCATACCCTTCGTAAAGGTCCAAGCGCGACATTCATCGGTGCCTGCAGTTAAGAAAGACCAAAGGCCTAATAAATGATAGGTCGCCTTGATGATCTTATCTAGACCACTTTCTGTATAGCCCAACTCTTCTAAGAAGAAAGCTTTTTCTTCATCATCCATGACCGAAAGTTCTTCTTCGATCTTGGCACAGATCGCAATCACATCACTGTTTTCAGATTCAGCGAATTTTTTTACGGTATTAAAGTAGGCATTGTTTTCTGGATGCTTTACTTCTTCTTCCGACATGTTGGCGATGTAAATGACCGGTTTAGCCGTCAATAAATGATAGCTCTTCAACACTTCAAGTTCATTCTTATCAAGATCAAGAGATCGGACGGATTTACCCGCCAATAAGGTCTCATTGATCTTGGTCAATAAGGCAAATTCATAGATTCCATCTTTATCTTTCGTCTTGGCTTTACGTTCAACCTTATTGATCGATTTTTCAATGGATTGTTGATCGGCGATGATGAGCTCTAAATTAATGACTTCAATGTCATTTAAAGGATCTATCTTAGAGTGCACATGGGTAATATTAGGATCATCAAAACAACGTACCACATGACAGATCGCATCTACTTCTCTAATATGCGATAAGAATTGATTTCCTAAGCCTTCTCCTTTAGAAGCACCCTTAACCAATCCTGCGATGTCGGTAAACTCAAAAGTTGTATAAATGGTCTTCTTTGGTTTAAAAAGCTTCACCAAGTCATCAACTCGATGGTCTTTGACTTCGACGACTCCTACATTAGGATTGATCGTGGCGAAGGGATAATTGGCGGCTTCCACTGAAGAGTGGGTGATCGCATTGAAGAGGGTAGACTTACCTACATTGGGTAATCCAACGATTCCGGCGGTTAGAGGCATTACTGAGTGATCTCGCTTTCTGCTTTTAAAACAATTTTCTTTAACTTCTTTTCAAAATCACTGCGATCTAGCATAACTGCTGCACCACAGC
>CAZXTB010000033.1:0-10344 GCA_964643535.1 uncultured Erysipelotrichaceae bacterium
AAATAAGATCGCATTTCATTATCATCAAACAGGAGCTCGCTTATTAAAAGACGGAATCCTTTATAAGATCCCAAGAAAAAACCAGTCAAGTCAGGCTCTTAAAGCCAATCTCGACTGGTCACTATCTTAACCTAAAGCCACATCTAGAAACATCATAATGGCGAAACCCAACATAACCCCGATGGTAGCCACATCGGTCTTTTCATCGTTTTGAGCTTCTGGGATCAATTCTTCAACGACGACATAGATCATCGCCCCTGCCGCAAAAGCCAAAGCATAAGGCAGTAGTGGTTTCATCGTGATAACCAATAAGGCACCTAAGACCCCAGCGATGGGTTCCACAAAACCTGAGGCTTGACCATAAACGAAGGATTTCCATCGAGATAAACCTTCTCGACGAAGCGGTACACTGACCGCTGCCCCTTCAGGAAAATTTTGAATACCGATTCCTATGGCTACAGCGATGGCACCTAAAACAGTGGATCCTGCATAACCAGAAGCTGCAGCCCCAAAAGCAACCCCAACCGCTAAACCTTCAGGAATATTGTGTAGCGTAATCGCCAATACAAGTAAAATAGAGCGAGACAAAGATGTCTTAGGACCTTCTGATTCTTTATTGAACATATGTAGATGAGGCAGAAGTTTATCTACAGCCCATAAGAAGCCTCCACCAGATAGAAAACCTATGGTTGCGGGCAACCATCCTGGAATACCTTCAGCTTCTGCCATCTCAATGGCTGGGGCCAATAAAGACCAAAACGAAGCTGCTATCATAACCCCTGCAGCAAAACCAAGCATTGCATTTAAAACACTTCTTTTTATTTCTTTAAAGAAGAAAACCATCGCCGCACCTAAAGCTGTAAGACCCCAAGTAAAGGTGGTTCCAATCAAAGCTTGCCAAACTGGATTAAGATCTAAAAACCATGTATACATCATATTCATTTACCTTTCTAAGTTGATTTAACTAATCAACAAGACCCTTTAAGACACGTACTTTTACGACCCCTGTGATCTTATTTAAGTTTTCTACAATCTTATCAGAGATCAAACC
The DNA here is from genome assembly GCA_964643535.1 of uncultured Erysipelotrichaceae bacterium. Lineage (GTDB taxonomy): Bacteria > Bacillota_I > Bacilli_A > Erysipelotrichales > Erysipelotrichaceae > UBA2212. The sequence continues at coordinate 1,052 of CAZXTB010000033.1, forward strand.
ATCCACATCGACCAAGGTATAAGCCCAAGCCTTCTTAGACATATTCTGCATTGAGGCAATGTTGAGTTGATGTTCACCCAATACACTGGTAATCGCAGAAACCATGCCTGGAATATTCTGATGATTGAAGGCGATACGCGCATCACTGCGACATAGACCCATATCACAATCCGGATAATTAACTGAGTTTTTTATGTTTCCGTTATCTAGATAATCGGTGATCTCTCTTACTGCCATCATAGCACAATTGACTTCTGACTCAGGAGTTGACGCTCCTAAGTGTGGGATCGCTATGGTGTTTTTCATCTTCAAGACATCTTCATTGGGAAAGTCTGTGACATACTTAGCGACTTTTCCTTGATCAAGGGCTTCGCTTATGGCTTGATCATTGACCAATTCGCCTCTGGCGAAATTAAGAATTCTAACTCCTGTCTTCATTTTAGAAATCGTCTTTTCGTTGATGAGATTTTTAGTTTCTTCAACGAAAGGCACATGAAGGGTCAAGTAATCGGATGCTGCAAAGATCTCATCATAAGATAAAGACCTCTTAACACTTCTGGATAAACCCCATGCACTATCGACAGAGATATAAGGATCATAACCTAGGACAGTCATCCCTAAACTATTGGCTGCATTCGCGACCAATACCCCTACTGCCCCTAAACCGATGACCCCTAAGGTCTTACCTTTAAGTTCTGGTCCTGTGAAGTTAGATTTACCTGCTTCTACCAACTTAGGAATATCTTTGCCTTTATCCAATAAAGATTTTGCCCATTCTATAGAGGCAGGAATTTCTCGAGAAGAGATCAACAAAGCCGCTAATACGATTTCTTTGACCGCGTTGGCGTTGGCGCCTGGTGTATTGAATACTACGATACCGGCTTGAGCTGCACGTTCAAGTGGGACATTGTTTACCCCTACCCCTGCTCTCGCAATGGCTTTTAAAGAAGATTCGAAATTGAGTTCCAATAGATTGGCACTTCTAACCAAGATACCATCTGGATCATCTAAACTAGTAATCGCATAGTTGGAGCTTAAGAGTTCTAAGCCTTCAGGAGCGATCTCATTGAGTGTTTTAATTTTAAACATAATTTAAGCCTGTAACCCTTCAAATTCGCGCATCACGCGAATCAATTCAATGACCCCTTCAAGAGGCATTCCGTTATACAAAGAAGCTCTCATTCCACCCACTGAACGATGACCTTTTAAATTAACTAGACCTTTTTGAGCTGCATATTTAACGAAAGCTGCATCGCTTTCTTTAGAAGCCGATAAGAAACAGAGGTTCATGATCGATCTGTCTTTTGGATTAAAGATCGTAGGTGCGAAGAAACTGCTTTCATCAAGGTAATCATAAAGAAGCTTCGCTTTGGCTTCATTGATTTTTTCGATTTCTTTTAATCCACCGAGTTCTTTGAGCCATTTAAAGACCAAACCCGCCACATAGATACTGAAGCATGATGGGGTATTGTACATAGAGGCATTATCCGCTTGGACTTTAAAGTCCAACATCGGAGGTAAATTAGGAACCAAACCCAATAGATCATCACGGATGATCACCACGGTTAATCCTGCGATGCCCATATTCTTTTGCGCTCCCGCAAAGATGAGTCCATATTTTGAAACGTCGATGGGTTTAGATAGAATATCTGAGCTCATATCACAAACCAATACTTTGTCTTTGACTTCAGGAAAATTCACCAAGCGTGTTCCAAAAATGGTGTTGTTGGAGACATAATGAATGTAGTCTGCATCAAGAGAAAAGTCACTGGCACTAAAACTAGGAATATAGTTAAAATTCTTATCTTCTGAAGAGGCTACGATTCTAACTTCACCATAGCGCTTGGCTTCTTGAGCTGCTTTCTTAGACCATTCTCCTGTATTGATAAAATCTGCCTTCTTATTTTTAGACATAAGATTCATAGGGATCATTGAAAACTGAAGCGATGCCCCACCTTGTAGAAATAAGACCTTATAGTTGTTTGGGATGGCCAATAATTCTCTTAGATCGGCCTCTGCAGTATCCGCAATTTTGATGAAGTCTTCGGATCGGTGACTCATCTCCATAACAGATTGCCCAGATCCCTGGTAATCCAATAGTTCTGCCTGGATCTTCAGCAATACTGGGGTTGGCAAGATCGAAGGACCTGCCGAGAAGTTGTACACTCTTTCCATATTTTGTCCTCACTGGCGCGTTGGCCTGAAATATAACTCAACTATAAAGGTGAAGACTTGTGTTGTCAATATTTTAACAAGCATTTTTGAAAGAAATGTTTTGTTTATATGTAAATAATGTAAAGGTTATGAAAATATGAGTGAAATTATCCAAAGTATCACAAGAACATAAATCAATAGGATAGGCAAGGCATAAATCCACTTGCTTTTATTATCCCCATTCCATGCCTCTGCAGCTTGAATCCTACACTCCTCCATCACAGTTTTAGGAATGAATTTTATCGTCAAAGTCGCTAAAATCGGCAAGATCAACGCATCATCCAAATATCCAATCACAGGAATAAAATCGGGAATCAAATCAATGGGCGATAAGGCATAAGCGACTGTAAAAGCCGCCAAGATCTTAGGCAGGAGTGGGGTATCTTTGTGTTTCATGGCGAAATACAAAGTTGGAATCATCAGTTTGATTTCTTTTAATCGCTTCTTTAAATCAAACATTTTTCTTTTTCTTTTTAAGCTTCCCTTCTAAAACATTCTCTTCAATTCTAAATTCAACGATTCGCTGAACTAAATTTAAGGGAAGCTCCATCGTATGAGGAATCTGTATCGTTCCTTTAGAGGTCTTATATTGGGTCAGTTCAGGTAAGAAGTGTTCTACCCCACTGGATCCAGGAAAGATACCGATGTGGTTGGTGAAGCATGCGAAATGGATTAAATTGCCATAGAGATAAAACGTAGGCATCCCATACGCCATTCTTTCATTGGCTTCAGGTGCTGTATTGTGGATCAACTTACGGAGTATCTCCATTCTTTCTTGATGATGAACAGGAAATTGATGAATGTATTCATCGATATTCTCTGGAGTTTTAGGGGTTTGATTCATAGTAAATTCCTTTCATTTGGCACATAAATAATAGCATGCCTCTTCATTATTCATCTTCTTTAAGCTTTATAATCAACACAAGTTCATTAAACGTAGACACTCTAGAATGCTTCCTGAAACGATCTCTTTTTGAAGTGAAATCAGTTTTAAGAAGGACTCAAATCGATCCCAATCTTCTTGGGTCACCAGTTCATAAGAATGACCCCAAATCAAGAAAAACAGGGGTTCTTCACTTTTCTCATCGATGAATTTTCGCGTCAACTTAAACAAATCAGGATAACTCATATGACAGGTAGGATCTAGAAGATAAAGATCAGTAGGTTGTTTGAAATGATGCGTATCTCTTATCGTTCTGGCGTACAGGGCTGGGGTAAGATGAAGCTGTTGAAGCACACGTTCATCAAAGGTCCCAAAAGGATAAGCAAAGCCCAATGTCTTCTGTTTAAAACAAACATCCAGTATTTTAAAATCCATCGTGAGTTCTTCTAAGATCTCTTCTTCGATAAGATCTCGTAGATCTGGATGAGAATAACTGTGGGCCGCTACTTCATGACCATCATAGAGATGAGCAAGCCGAGTTAAAGGTAATCTATTCCATTCACTTACCTCATCATCCATTGGGATCAAACCCGCATTAAGATGAAAAGTCGCTTTTATCCCATATTTATTGAGTAAAGGAACCAATCTTTCATCATTAGGGGTTCCATCATCAAAACTCAACGCAATAGTTTTAGTTCCCATACATTTCCTCTTCATTTATCCATTTCATTATAGCAAGTAAGACAATAAAAGCCACTTGAATCAAGTGGCTTAAAGGAGTTTAATCGATTTTTAAATTTAAGATCCTAAGGGCATTAAATACCGCCAATAAGGCAACCCCTACATCCGCGAAAACCGCTTCCCACATACTCGCTAATCCAAAGGCACCTAAGCCTAAGACGAGCCCTTTAACGATGAACGCCAGAAGTATGTTTTGAATGACGATCTTCTGAGTATAACGAGATAAAGTAATCGCCGTTATCAACTTAGATGGTTCATCGGTCATAAGGACAATGTCGGCTGCTTCAATGGCTGCATCTGATCCCAAAGCACCCATCGCAATGCCTACATCCGCACTGACCAAGACTGGGGCATCATTGATCCCATCTCCGACAAACACAAGTTTTCCACTTGAAGTGATTTCTTTTTGAAGACGTTCAACTTGATCCACTTTATCTGCAGGCAAGAGTTCTGTATAGACTTCTGTGATGCCTAGATCATTTGCGATCTTCTTACCGATAAGATCACTATCACCTGTCAACATGACGATCCTTTTAACTCCTAATTTGAAAAGCTTTTGGATCGTGATCATGGCGTCTTTTTTGATGGCGTCTTCAACCAAAAGGACACCTGCATATTTCCCATTGATGGCGATATGGATGGAGGTTTTTAGTTCAAGATTTCCCAATACTTCAAAACCATATTGATTCATCAGTTTCTCATTGCCCGCAAGAATGGTTTTCGTTTTCGTTTTAACACTCAATCCTAAACCAGCGATTTCAGTGACTGATATGATCTCTTTAGAATCCACTTCCCCATAGGCTTTTAATACAGAAGCCGCCAAAGGATGGTTAGAATGACTTTCAGCCAGAGCAGCGGAAGCAAGGACTTCCTCTTGGGAAAATCCAGGAGCACATACAATTTTAGAAAGCGAGAAGCTTCCTTGGGTTAAAGTACCCGTCTTATCGAAAACAACCGTATCGACATCTTTTATAGCTTCTAGATAATTACTGCCTTTCATTAAGATACCGTGTTTAGATGCAGCTCCTATTCCTCCGAAATAACCTAAGGGGATAGAGATAACCAAAGCACAGGGACAAGACACTACCAAGAAAACCAAAGCACGATAGATCCATTGATCAAAAGGCATTCCTGGGATAAACAAGGGTGGAATAAGCGCTAAACCTAAGGCAATAAACACAACAATTGGTGTATAAACTTTCGCAAAGCGCGTGATGAATTGTTCAGTAGGAGCCTTTTTACTGCTTGCGTTTTGAACCAAGTCGAGTATTTTGGATACGGTTGAATCCCCAAAAACCTTGGTCACTCTTACCTTTAAAAGACCGCTCTTATTTATGGTTCCAGAATAGATTTCTTGACCAGATGTAATTTCTTTAGGAAACGCTTCGCCGGTTATGGATGATGTATCTAAAAATGAATTTCCTTCGATGACGATCCCATCTAAAGGAACTTTTTCACCGGGTTTGATCGTAATGATGTCGTTGATTTTGACGCTTAAAGGAGATACTTTTAGGAGACCTTCAGCACTTTCGATATTCGCATAATCAGGTCGTATGTCCATTAAAGCAGCGATGGATTTTCTTGAATGATCCAAAGCACCTTCTTGAAAGAGTTCACCTACTTGATAAAACAACATGACAGCTACCCCTTCTGCATATTGCCCTATCGCAAAAGCACCGATGGTGGCAATACTCATTAGGAAGTTTTCATCAAAGAGGTCTCCTTTTAAGATATTCTTGATCGCTCTCAACACAACTTTAGATCCTACAAAAACATAACTGATCGCATATAAGATCCAAGTCAGTGGTGAATCAATAACTAAGGCAACAAGAAATAAGATTGATCCTAAGAGCAACAAAACATTATCCAAAGTAAACTTAGATTTCTTTTCAAACTTTTCTTCTTCTAAACGAAGATGAACATCAGGTTCTATCCGTAAAGTAACTTCTGAAATAGCACTAAACAAGCTTTCACTTAAAGAGTCTTCCTCAAACTCAAACTTTAATTTTTGAGTCGTAAAATCTAAGGATGCATTGGTGATCCCATCGATCTTCTTGACAGCGGTTTCTATTTTTAAAGCACAGTTAGCACAATCTAAACCATCTAAAATGATGGTGGTGGACTTTTTAGGCATAATAGGTTCCTATCTTTCTTGAATATGGCTATAGCCTTGATCAAAGATTTGTTGAATATGTTGATCATCTAGGGCATAGTAAACGACTTTACCTTCTCTTCGATAATTAACTAAACGAGCTTGTTTAAGTACGCTTAGTTGATGAGAAATAGAGGATTGGGTCATATTAAACAGAGTGGCCATATCACAGACACACATTTCAGATTTGAATAATGCGGAGATGATTTTGATTCTGGTGGGATCACCTAACACTTTAAACAACTGAGAAAGATCTTGAATACTATCTGTATTAGGCATGGCTAACTTAACTTGATCCACCACTTCTTGATGAATCACATTACAATCGCATTTTATAATTTCAGTTCTTTGTGTCATAACTTGGGTCCCTTATCATATGAATACTTGTTCATATGTTCATATTATAGAACAACAAAGCTCACATCGTCAAGTAATAGACAATAAAAAACTAAGAACTGATTCTTAGTTTTTGAAACTCAAATTTTTGTTAGCCAAAGCTTCTTTTAAGATACGAATTGTTTTAGGACCGACCCCATGAAGTTGACTGAGTTCTTGTTCACTGATGTAAATCAAATCAATTAGTTTGGTGATGTTTATTTGATCTAAAGCTCTTGCAGCAGGCTGACCAATCTTTAAGTCCACTAATTCATTAAGCACGATAGTGGTGTCCACTCTATGTTTCTTTTTTACGGTTTTCCGCTTGAAGATCAAACAATATTTCATCGTTAGGTTGATGTCTCTGAGTGAGAATAATGGTCTACCTCTCTCTAAAGACCAATCAAACATTTCTTGATGTAACGGATGATCAATATCTTTGATGATTTTCAGAAATGATTTATAACCTTCTATCCCACCAACATCCTCAACAGGACAATCTCCTTCTCCTTCCAAAACCCTAGGATAGGGATATTTATAGTTTTCAACGCTTTCAAGATACGTTAGAGTATGATCCCAACTGTCCCCAAAATCATATTCATAGTGTATGATCGTTTCAGGATTAACATAGGGATCAATTTTAACTTTACTTGAATTTCTTATTTTCCTCTGAAGAGCCCGCGCAATAAATCCATAAGGATCTGGTTTTGTCGTTGGTACTCCATGTTTATATCGTTCTTTAATAGCAAGCGAATCTTGAATTGAAATTTCATCATTGGTGATTCGTTCTTCACGAGTTTCGTTAAAGGTAAATTGATGAAGATGACTATTGGTCCAACCCATAGCCACTTGGATTGTATCGTGAAGACGCAAAAAACTAATATCTGCCGGGACTATAAATTTTCTCCATATCAACGGTTTTGAATCCATCAGCTCGACTCTGAATACATACGCTTTCATGGTTGGTTCCTCTTAAAGAATAAAACATATGGAAATACTTTAATTCAAATTTATTAAAAGCTAAAACTAAAATAATAGCACTCATTATTATTAACCAATCTTCCTCATCGGTCCTCCACAGATAACCCTTGAGATAAGTATAAAGGATATTGGCTTACTTTAATAGACTTGTCTTAAATCGATTTGGCCTTCCCCATAACCCATAGGATCAGGCATTCTTAAGGCCCACTTAAGCGCTTCTTCTTTAGAAGCTACTTCGATTAAAATAAACCCGGCAATTAAATCATTAGAATCTAAAAAGGGGCCTTCAGTCACGACTGGTTTCCCATTATGTTCAGGAAAAGTAAGTCTATACGCATTGGAACTAGGATGTAGGCCCTTCGCCATGACTCTAACACCGGCTTCTACTAAATCATCATTGTATTTATCCATCGCTTCTTCAAGGTCAGGACGAGAGTGATTTTCACCCTCTGAATTCTTAGATGCTTTTACCACCAGCATAAATAACATATCAAGTCCTCCTAAATCATATCAATTTGATGATTTAAGAATACACGTTTTTATCCAATAATAAAAGATTAATACACATCACTTATTTACTAAGATCAATCCAATACCTTTGTTCGACAACTCCATCTTCGATAACTTCATTTTCAATAACTCCACCATTATTGATAATGGACTTAGCTGAACCGATGTTGGTTTTGTCGCAGGTTATGAGCACTTTTTCGATTCCAAGTTTTCTACACTCCTCAAGTCCCAACCTAATCATATTGGTCGCATACCCTTTTCTTCTTTCACTTGGTCGGACACCATCACCGATGTGACCTCCAGTATTCAGCAGGTTTTGATTCAAGTAATGTCTTATATTGATGGCACCAACAAATATATTTCTATCCATATCCAAACAAAAGAAAGTAGAATCCGGTACACGATCCACAGTTTCCTCTTTGGTTTCTAGATTCTCAAGGTAATGGTCAAAATCATGATGGTCATTTCTTCTAATCATATATGGAGAAAAATCTTGCTCAACAGCAAGCCATTCATCCATCATATCAACTAAGTGTTGTTTATATTCATGGGAAAGTTTAACCAATTTAATATTCATAAAACATCCTCGCCAATTCTATTTACCGATTACTTATGACAACAATTCTTTGGTTTCAGTCTAATTTTTTAATTTTTAAAAACACTACCGTTTCCACATGAATGGTCTGAGGAAACATATCGGTCAGCTCAACTTCTTCTATTGTATAGTGTTCAGAAAGGATCTTTAGATCTCTTACCAGGGTTCCTGGATCACAAGAGACATAGATTACTTTAGGGGCTTTTAATTCAATGATCGCATTACGAGTCGTTTCATCTAGACCTTTTCTAGGAGGGTCTACAACGACGAGATTGATCTTACGTTTGGCTTCGATCAAGCCTTTAACAGCGATTCCCGCATCAGCTTTGATCCATTCTACGTTGGAAATAGAATTTAGGGTCGCATTACGCTTGGCGTCTTCGATCGCATCTTGGACGACTTCTACGCCGATGACGGCTTTGGCTTTTTGAGCGGCCAATAAGGCAATGGTGCCTATTCCACAATAAAGATCAAGTACAGTATCGGTGGCTTTAAGTTTCGCCATCTTAAGGGCAGATTCATATAGTTTCTCTGCTTGTTTTGGATTGACTTGAAAGAAAGAAGCTGCGGAGATTTCAAACTTTAATCCGCTTAAGGTATCCGTGATGACACTTTGAGGTGTTAATGAGATATAACGATCGCCTAAGATCACATTGTCTTCTCTTTCATTGACGTTGATGACGATGGATTTGATCATCGGGTGATTGGCTTGTAGTTCTTCAACCAATTGCTTTTGAGAAGGTAAGAAATCTTTCTTACAGACAAAGACCACCATTAATTCTCCACTTGAGAAAGCCTTCTTAACGAGCACCGTTCTTAAACTTGTAGGTTTAATCGCATTG
>CAZXTB010000034.1:0-2905 GCA_964643535.1 uncultured Erysipelotrichaceae bacterium
CCCTAAAGACCCTAATCTATGGGCCGCAACAGTTCAAGGACAACGAGAACACACCAATATGGTCAATTCTATGCATCTAGATCCTTATGAACTAGAAGACCACAATATCCTTTTAAACAATAAGTATCTTGAAATCGCAAAAAACGAGACCGATTATGAGAAATATCAGTGTGATGATGCGGAAGTCCTGATCGTTGCGTATGGGACGCCTTCTCGTATCGTAAAATCCGCCATTAAGAGCTTAAGAGAAGAAGGCATCAAAGCAGGTTTATTTAGACCTAAGACTTTGGTTCCTTATCCTTTCGACGCCCTTCATGAAGCTTCAAAGAATGTTAAATTTGTCTTATGTACAGAACTCTCTATGGGTCAAATGATCGTCGATGTTAAACTTGCGGTCAATGGACTTGTACCGGTTCACTTCTATGGACGTACTGGTGGGGTCATCTTCGAACCCAAAGAAATCGTCGATGCGGTTAAATCGCATTTAGGAGGTAAATAATATGACAGTCGTATTTAAAAAGACCAAGGGTCTAACCAATAAGCCTCTTACTTATTGCCCTGGATGTACGCATGGGATCATTCATCGTCTAGTGGCTGAAGTCTTAGAAGAACTCAATATCTTAGACAGAAGCGTATTAATTGCCTCTGTCGGGTGTTCAGTTATGGCCTATGATTTCTTCAATACGGATTGTATCCAAGCAGCTCATGGTCGTGCTCCTGCCGTAGCGACTGGGGTCAAACGTGTTCGTCCTGATTCCATCGTTTTCACCTATCAAGGAGATGGCGATTTAGCTTCCATCGGAACAGGTGAAATCGTTCAAGCAGCCCATCGTGGTGAAAACATCACGGTCATCTTCGTCAACAATGCGATCTATGGGATGACCGGTGGTCAAATGGCGCCTACGACTTTACCAGGACAGATCACCACGACTTCTCCTTATGGTCGTGATGTGAAGACCCAAGGGGAACCCATCAAGATGAGCGAACTCATCGCGACGATTCCTGGAACCTATTACGTGGAACGTGTCATGACGGCAGATCCTGTCAGTGTACGTAAAGCGAAAACCGCCATTAAGAAAGCTTTCCAGAATCAAGTCGATGGGAAAGGTTTCTCGATGGTTGAGATCTTATCTTCCTGTAATATCGGTTGGGGTTTAAACCCAGTTGATTCGCTTAAATACATCAAAGAACAGATGGCTCCTTATTTCCCATTGGGTGTTTATAAAGACAAGGGGAAAGCCGAATGAAAACGATAAAAATGGTGTGTGCTGGTTTTGGTGGACAAGGCGTCTTATCGATGGGTCAATTGGTGGCCTTAATGGCCATGAAGAAAGGCTTCAATACCAGTTGGATGCCTTCTTACGGTCCTGAGATGCGTGGCGGAACAGCCAACTGTCAAGTCGTCATCGATGAGGCAGAAATCGCTTCCCCAATCGTATCTGAAGGGATTACCTTACTCTTAGCGATGAATCAAATGGCTCTAACGAAGTTTCAACCGAAACTAGAGAAAGGTGCTTGGTTGATTGTAAATTCCGCATTGGTGGATACACAAGCTGTTCCATCAGATGTCCATATCCTAAAAGCAGACTTCAATGCGATCGCACAAGAAGTTGGAAATCCTAAAGTTCAAAATATGGCAGCCCTAGGAACTTTAGCGGCTCATATGGATATCTTCAATAAACAAGATGGTTTAGACATCATCGAAGAAAAGTTTGGAAAGAAGAATCCTGAGTTGACCCTATTGAATCAAAAAGCTTTTGAGAAAGCCTACGATCTAAGTTAAACATAAACCGGAGCAATCTGGTTTTTTCTTTAGGGGTATGACTTTACGATGATAAAGTGTTAAACTAAGTTTACAAGTATCCTAAAAGAGGACCCTATGAGAAAAGAAACTAAACTCGACGAATTGTTTGAAAGCATCTTAAAACTAGAAACACTTGAAGAGTGTTATGACTTTTTCGATGATCTATGTACCATCAACGAGGTAAATGATATGGCAGATCGCTTAACGGTTGCTAAACTATTAATGGCAGGGGATACCTATGAATCCATTGAAGGTAAAACAAAAATGAGTTCCGCTACCATCTCTAGAGTCAATCGTTGTCTTCAGCATGGGAATGGTGGTTATAAGAAAATCCTATTAAAGAAGTAGTTAGTAGCGAAATCTAAAAGGGGAAGCTTGATGAGAAAGAGTTTAAAGAAATATCAAAGATTAATGATGGTAAGTATCAGTGTTTTTATATTAGTGATCTTAGCCAATCGATGGGCTTTTGGGGTCTGGAATCCCTTGAGTTTACCTGATCGAATCGAGTGTTATGGAAGAAGATACTATATCTCAAGTTTAGGTCCAGAAACAATGAGTGAAGCAGAAACCCCAAAATACGCAATCGGACTTTGGGATCTTTTAGGGAAACCACTCTATATGAGTGAACCTAAAGGATCTTTGGTTCCAGTTATAATTTATCTAAAGTTAGCCAATGGACAATATCAAGTCTATACATTATCGGGTAGTAATTAACGAGCTTAGCGCTCGTTTTTTAATGAAACCTCATCTAAGAAAAACATCAAAACAAGAAAATAACTAAATAAATGCTTTAACACTTTACAATGGTAAAGCAATGAAGTATACTGTCCTCATTGAAACGGAGAACAGATATGTTTAAAAAAATACTGAGTTTAAGTTTGGTTGTCTTATTGGTTACAGGATGTACCCCTAAGTCAACCACGGACAATAGTTTAAAGACGGTCATGGATGATGGGAAACTTGTCATCGGTTATACGGAATATCCGCCTATGGGATTTACCGATAACGGAAACGTAACAGGCTTTGATATTGCGATCGCTCAAGAAGTTTGTGATCGTTTAGGAATCGATGCGGTCTTTCAGATCATTGATTGGGATTCAA
>CAZXTB010000034.1:2915-10211 GCA_964643535.1 uncultured Erysipelotrichaceae bacterium
GGAGCTCAACAACAAGAACATCGATGTGATATGGAATGGTTTGACCATCACCGCTGATCGTGAGAAAGAAATTCTATTCTCAAAACCTTATTTCAACAATCGTATCGTTATTATGACCCTTGCCGATAAAACAACGGCCTCCATTGCGGATCTAGCTGGATTAAAAATCGGAGTCGAGTTGGCTTCTTCTGGTCAAGAAGCATTAGAGAATAATGCGATCTTTAGTTCTTTAGGCGAACAAGTTAAGTTTACTTCGATCTCAGAAGCAGTTTTGGATCTAAATGCGGGAAACATTGATGCGATTGTCGCAGATGAAATCTTCGCTCGATATGCGATCTCAAAAGATGCTTCTAAATATCGTGTAGCGGCTGAAGCCTTCAATTCTGAAAACTATGGGATTGGCTTTCGTTTAAGCGATGTGGCTTTACGCGACAAGATCGATGAAACCATCGATGCGATGATTGCGGATGGAACCGCAGCAGACATCTCCATTCTATGGTTTGGTGAAGACCTCTTAACACGTTGATATGACCTACTGGCTAGAAATATTCCCCGTCCTAATGGACGGGTTTGCCATATCCATCAGTGTTTATGCCTTAACGATGGTGTTTGCTTTACCTCTTGGGATGATGATCGGATTGATGGCTGATTTACTAAAAGGCGCTAGAAAAGTCATCAGTGTCTTTACTTGGATCATAAGAGGCACTCCATTATTGCTTCAGCTCTATGTGACCATGTATGGACTTCCTCTTTTATTTCCGATGAGAATGGATCGATTTGCCGCAGGAGCCATTACGTTTATCATCAATTATGCGGCCTATTTTACAGAAATCTTTAGAAGTGGATTGGCCATTATTCCAAAAGGGCAGTGGCAAGCAGCAGAAGTCTTGGGTCTAAGTAAAGTACAAACCGTTTGGTACATCATCTTACCGACGATGTTTAGAAATACACTCTTGCCTTTGATCAATGAAGCCATTACCTTAGTCAAAGATACCTCCTTATTGGCTGCCATAGCCTTAGGAGAGATGCTTAGAAATGCGAAAGAGATCGTCGCTAAAGATATGCGAGTGGATGCCTTGTTTATCGCTGGAGCTCTTTATTTGATCTTTAGTTTGGTTGTGGTGTATATAGGAAAGCAGTTTGAAAAGAAACTCTTGGTTCAACGATGAATTTAATCACAGTCAACAACTTAAATTATGCTTATGAAGAGGTTAAGGTACTCGATCAGATCTCTTTTAATATCCAACAAGGTGAAATCGTAGGAATCTTAGGTTTATCAGGCAGTGGTAAAACAACCTTACTTAAGATCTTAAGTGGACTCTTGCCTTTTAAAGAAGGGTCTTATGAGATCGAATCTAAACCTGCCTATATTAATGGGAAAAGATCAAAAGAGATCTCATCTGAATTAGGAGTCGTCTTTCAAGAATTCAATTTGTTTATGCATCGTACTGTCATCGATAATTTAGCCTTGCCTTATCACTTAAGAACCAAAGTATCGATGAAGAAGGCTAAAGAAGAAGCGATGATTATTTTAAAATCACTGGGTTTAGAAGATCAAGCAGATAAGTATCCTTATAAGTGTTCAGGAGGTCAGCAACAACGTATCGCCATAGGGAGAGCTTTGATTCTAAAACCAACCGTGCTGTTGATTGATGAGCCTACCTCATCTTTAGACTCGGAAAATACTCAAAAAGTTATCGATATCTTAAAAGATCTTCATTTAAAAGGCTTGACCCTTATTTTGATTACCCATGACATGAGTTTTGCGAAAGCCTTAGCTCAAAGAGTGATCGTCTTAGAAGAGGGCCAAATCAAAGCCGATGAAGCAGCACAGACCTATTTTAACCACAAGGATGCTTAGGCATCCTTTTTTATTGTTAAAGCAAGATTTCAGGAAATGCTTAGGTGTGATATGATAAACACAGAGGAAACTTATGAAAAAGAACTATGCCGGATTAGACGTGCTCAGAGGCTTCGGAATTTTTATTTTGGTGATGATGCATACCGCCTTTTATCATTTTAGCGGACTCTATGATTTGGATTTGGATAATCCGCCGATAACGGTCACCATCATTGGTTTGATGTTGATGTTTGCGGGTTTGTTTGCGATGATCAGTGGATTGGTTCATACCTTACAATTTGAAAGAAAAACAAGTGAGTATAAGCTTAGTTCAAAAGTCATCTTTAAATATATTCTGATGTCTTTTGGATGGATGATGCTGGTTGCTTATCTCTATTTTAATGTGACTGGTCCTGGGATTGTGAATATGGCTGGAAGATCGATGGATGAAAGTATTTTGGTTCATTTGATCAATTCTGGAAGCTTTATCTTGCCTAGTTTAGATCGTTTCCTATACATCGATTCTTTGGTGATGATCTCGATGAATATCTTATTGGTAGGCTTACTCTATCTATTACTCAACAAGGTCATGAAACTTAAAAAGAAATCTTGGATCTTATTGGGTTTGACCCTGGTTTTCTTTGCCTTATCCTTGGTTAGAATTCCCCTTTATAATCTCTATCTAGAAGGAAGAGATACCATGAATTGGTCGTTGATTTTGCCTTTGAATTGGTTGGTCAATAAAAATAATCCTATTTTGCCTTATTTCTCTTTTGCGTTAATGGGCATGTGGTTGGCGTATATGATCTTAGAAATGGATAAACATTTTAAATTAAAAGTAGGTTTAGTAGGATCGATCCTATTTGTTTTAGGGGTCTATTTCTACATTACCTTACCTGATACGATGCTTCAAAGAGCGATTGATCCTGTATGGTTTGCGATCATGATGGCTCAGTTGGGTTTGTTTGCCTTGTTGATCTTAGGGGTTATGAATTGGTTTGATTTTAAAGGTCATCCTTTAAAACCCATCTCTCGTTTCTTTAGTCGATATTCTAAAGGAGGCTTGAGCGTATTCTTTATTGAAAGTGTCGTAAGTGCTACGCTTAGACAAATCATGAAATCTTTTGGGGTCACAGTGACTTTAGATATTCCTGGGGCTTTGATCTTTGGTTTGATTTTGGCCATAACTTGGGGATTGATTTTGATTCTATGGGAGAAGAAGAACTATCGTTTTGGGATTGAAGATCTCATGAGTCGATCACTTAATAAGACAGCCACCAGCGAAAAACTGAAAAAGCTCGAAGGATAATATGGGCTTCGTGGATTATTTTAGGCTTCAGTTTGGATTTAAGTTTTATTCTTTAAAACAAATCAAAGCCATGCAGTTTAAAAGTATTCAACGTTTATTCACAATAGCTCAAGCTAATGCTCCTTATTATGCGAGTATGAATCCAAAAAATGGACTTAAGAGCTGGGATGATTTTTATCAGTTACCTACGATGGATAAAACCATCTTGATGAATCATTTTGATACGATCAATACAAAAGGACTACGAAGAGCTGATGTAGAAGCTTTCGCTTTGGATAAAGAAGCTCGTAAGGATTATACAGGATACTTCAATGATCAATATGTGGTGGGTTTATCCAGTGGGACCAGTGGAAACAAAGGACTATATCTAACGGATAAAGCCCTAACGAAAAAGCTCCCTATGGTTTTCTTAGCGAGAAGTGGTTTGTCTTTAAAATACTTACCGTTTAGGATCTTGTTTTGTCTAAGAGTTTTTTCTCAAGGTTTCGCAGACATCAATAGTCCCATCATCAAACTAAACTATGTATCTACGATGACCCCCATTGAGAAGGTTATCGAAGACATCAATCTTAAGAAGATCAACATCTTAATGGCTCCTCCTAGTTTTATTAGACTTATGTTGCCTTATCGAGATCAATTCAAATCTCGCTTAAAATGTATTGTTTGTTACGCTGAGGTTTTAACATCAGAAGAAAAAGAAAAGTTTAAGAACTTCTTTCAATGTAAAGTCATTGAGATCTATCAAGCGTCAGAAGGACAGATGGCTTCTGCGTGTAAAGAGGGAAATCTTCATCTCAATGAGGATCTTGTTTTCGCAGAACTTGTTGATCATGAAGGAAAAGAAGTAACACAAGCAGGTATCCCTGGTCAATTGGTCATTACCAACCTCATCAATGAGGTACAGCCCTTGTTTAGGTATCGTATGAATGATTGGGTGGTCTTAAAGGAATCTTGTCCATGTGGCTCGCATTACCGTGTCTTGGACCATGTGATCGGTAGACAAGATGATGTGATGATGTTTATGACTTCAGATTCAACCCTTCAGTATGTCTTTCCTGATTTGATCAGTCGATGGATCATTACCTACAGTAATGAGATCAGAGAGTTTAAAGCCCTTCAAAAAGAACTCAATGCTTTTGACTTAACGATCGATTGTCATAAAACACAAGTAACAGAAGCCTTCATAAAAGGCCTAGAAGAACGCTTACTTAACGAATTTCAAGCTTTCAAGATTAAGCCTAAGCTTAGTATTCAAGTCTGTGAACTAGCGTATCCTAAAGATAACTCCAAATTTAAACGATTTGAAATCAGAAAAGAGAAGATATGAACCCCATCTGGGAAGAAGAGATCCAATCCATAGAAAAGATTCATCATGGATTAAAATCAGTTGATTGTTTGTTTATCGGATCAAGCAGTATTGTTTTGTGGACCACCCTTAAACAAGACTTCAAAGCCTATTCTGTCGTTAAAGCAGGCTTTGGGGGATCTCGAATTCAAGACTCCATCGATTATTTCGATCGTTTGGTGATGCCTTATGATCCTAAACTGGTAATCATGTTTTCTGGAACCAACGACATCAATGGGGACTCGGACAGTGCACCAGCGGAATATGTGCTTGAGAAAGTAGAAGAATTCTATACCTTACTTCATAAGCACTTGCCTCATACAAAGTTCTTCTATATCTCACTAACACCTACTCCTAGTCGTTTTCATGTGTTAACCGAAGTCCTTAAAGCCAATCGCTTGATCAAACATCTCGCTAAAGAAAAAAGCTTTACCTTTATCGATCTTCAACAGGAATTCTTAGATGAAGGTAAACCTCGTCCTGAGTACTTTACAGAAGATGATCTTCATCTAAATGATTTGGGTTATAAAAAATGGGTCTCAGTGATAAGGCCCATTGTGAATCAAGCGATGAGAGATCATTGTCTATAAACAGCGTTTAATAAAATCATTGAAGAGACCTTGAACCAAAGGATCTTCGATCATTCTTTCTGGATGCCATTGAACGGCCAATAAATGAGGTCCTTCGATGGCTTCGATGATGCCATCTTCTGATAAAGCACTGACTGAACATGTTTCAGCCAGTTTTTTTATGGCTTGATGATGATAAGAATTGACGATGATTTCTGAAGGCAGTAAAGTCGATAAACGAGATCCTGCTTTGACTTTGATCAGATGACCTTGAGTAGGAGCTGAATGATGTTCACTATAACTATGATCGATCTTTGTTTGTATTGAACTAGGTATATCTTGAATCAAGGATCCTTTTAAAACCACATTGATGATCTGCAGACCTCGACAAATCCCGAAGATCTCAAGTTGATGTTTAAGTGCAACTTCAATCAAAGAACTATCTAAGCGATCGATCTCAGGATCGATCCAATCACTTAAGGTGATCTCTTCGTTGTATAGGCTAGGATCGACATCGCCTCCTCCAGGAATCAAGATACCCTGTAATAAAGGCATAATGCTTTCTAGATCTGTGGAAGGTAAAATCACAAAAGCTTCAGCGTTGGCTCTTTTTAAAGCTTCTACGTAATTTTGATTAACGACATATCGTCCACTGATGGACCTTACTGGAATTCCAATTCTAATCATTTTCGATCCTTCATCGATTGATACATCGTGTTGTCTCTTAGTGTCACATAAGCAGGACGCATGATCTTGTCGTCGAGGATCTGTTCTAAACGATGAGCACTCCAACCTGCGATTCTTGAAATCGCAAAGACAGGTGTAAAGAGCTCTTCTGGGATCCCCAACATATCTAAAACGAAACCTGCGTAGAGATCGACATTGGCTGCCATACGATTGTCTACTTTTACTTTTTCATTAAGAAGGGCACAGCCTATGGTTTCAATCTTATTGATGAGTTTATATTCTTCTTGTCTTCCTTTATGTTGAGCCAAGTCTAAGGCTTTCTGTTTAAGCAAGATCGCTCTAGGATCAGATAGGGTATAGACCGCATGACCTAAGCCATAGATAAGTCCTTTACGATCAAAGGCTTCTTTCTTGAGTATCAAACGTAAATAAGCTTCTAAAGCTTGATCATTTGAAGCATCGCTGACATGAGCTTCAATGTCTTTGATCATGGCTTCAACCATCGCATTGGCTCCTCCATGTTTAGGGCCTTTTAATGAACCGATGGCAGTCGAGATGGCAGAGTAGGTATCTGTACCGGTAGAAGAAACCACATGGGTCGCAAAAGAGGAATTATTACCTCCACCGTGTTCAGCTTGGATGACCATAAGGAGATCCAACATCTCAACTTCTTCTTGGGTGTATTTCCCATCCGGACGAATCAAATAGAGAAAATTCTCTGCGGTCCCAACCCCTTTCTTTGGGGTATGGATGATGAGACTCTCATGATCAAAATAATGTTTCTTCGCTTGATAAGAGTAAGCCGCCATCAAAGGTAACTTCGCAATGAGGTCAATGGATTGTCTTAAGACATTCTCAATGGAGATATCATCTGGGTTTTGATCATACGAATAAAGGGTCAATACCGTTCGTTGAAGTTTATTCATGATGTTTAAGGCAGGAATCTTAAAGATCACATCTTCTTTATACGCATGAGGTAAAGTGCGTGCTTCTTCTAGGATCCCCATAAAGTCTGAAAGTTGTTTGGGATTTGGTAAATGTCCAAAAAGTAATAAATAGGTGGTTTCTTCAAAGCCTAAACGATGATCTTTTTGAAAGCCATCGACGAGATCAAAGATACTGATCCCTCGATAATACAATTGTCCATGAACAGGGATCTTAACATCGTTGATTTTTTCGTAACCGACCACATTACCCACATGGGTGATCCCCACCAAAACACCCGTACCATTAGAGTTTCTTAAACCTCTTTTGACGTTGTTTTGTTCATAAAGCTCTTGAGGGATGACATTACTGATCTCTATGGTTTTGGCGTGTTCTGTGATAAAGGCTTGGGTTTCGGCTTTCTTCATGAGACTCCTTTTAAGGCAAGATATGCCTCACCTATTTTTGTGGTAATTTCTGCTGTGTTTAAAGGTCCATTAAGATCTTTGGTGTAGTTATGAGGATCAGAATAGACGTTTTGGATGGCTTCTTCGATCCAGGAAGCTTCTTTCTCATAGCCAAGATGACGAATCATCATCGCGGACGTCAAAATCATGGCCGT